>NZ_WMBF01000323.1:0-7138 GCF_019400875.1 Streptomyces anatolicus
CCCCCGCGACCAGTGCGCCGGACATCACGACGGCTATGGCTGCCGTCGCGCCCCTCGATATAACTGCCACCCGATTTGCCTGTCTTCTCAGCGTGGTGATGCGGTCGCCCGTAACACGCGATCTTGAACAGGTTTGGTTCTCGGATGGCGCAAGGGATCACTGAGGCAGGTGGCGGTCCCTCATACTCCCCTCGGCCCAGCCGTCCGGGCGGGGGAGGGGCATCTCGCTTAACGTGCCCATATGGTCACTAAAAGGAACAGTTCTGCTCCCCGGCGCGGACGTCTGCCGCTCTCGCGAGGCGCCGCCGTGATGTGCTCCGCGGCCGTGGCGGCGGCCCTGCTCACGGGCTGCGGCGGCGATGACGACAACGGCGGCGGCAGCGCGCAGACCGAGGGCGCCCAGACCGCCCGCACGCCCATGCCGACGTCCACCCCGTCCGCAGGCGGCGGCACCCTCACCGAGGACCAGGCCGAACGGAAGGCCCTCGTCCCCAAGGCCAAGATCGGCTACGAGGAGGCGCTGCGCACCGCGGTAGGGGCGGTGCCCGAGTCGAAGCCGGTCTCGATCGAGCTGAAGGGGCCGGCCGACACCCCCAAGTGGGAGACCGAGGTGGCGACGGCCGACGGTGCCAAGCACACCGTCGACGTCGACGCGGTCACCGGCAAGGCCGGCCCGACGAAGGCCGACGCCGACCAGGACGCGGACGACAAGCGCGAGCTGGCGGACCGGCTCCGCAAGGCCACGGTGACGGCGCAGCAGGCCGCGCAGACCGCGACGGACAAGACCAAGGGCACGGTCACCTCCGTCGAACTCGACGACACCAACGGCGGCGCCCCGAAGTGGTCCGTCGATGTGGTCACGACCGACGACTGGAACAAGACCACGTTCGACATCGACGCCACGAACCGCAAGATCCTGCGCGAACACGTCGACCGGGACTGACCACCGCCCGCGAGCGGGGTCAGCCGGACGGTGCCGCGACATGGGGGTCCCGGCCGCCGAAGCGCCAGGCCTCGATGTCGCGGTAGTGGATCGGGCCCGGTCCCCGGCCGATGTTGCTGCCGACCAGGTGCAGGCGTTCGGCCCGCCAGGAGCGACCGGTGAAGCCGGCGAGGCCGGCCGCGGCCTCCACCGCGCACGACGGCGTGTCCCGCCGGGCCCTCGCCAGCGTCAGGTGGGGGCGGAAACGGCGGTCCGGGAGGACGACACCGCACTCCTTCACGACGGTACGCACCTCGGCGGCGAGCAGATCCAGCTCCGCGAGGTCACCGTCGATCCCGCTCCACAGCACGCGTTCGTCGAAGTGCCCGCCGCCGCGCAGGGCCAGCGTCACAGGGCGGCGCGCCGCCGCGAGCTCCGCGAGCGGCGGGCGCAGCAGGGGGACCACCGCGGTCGGCACCTCTCCGAGGAACGCCAGGGTGATGTGCCAGTCCTCGACGCGGTTCCACCGCATGCGCGGATGCGCGTGGTAGGCGGGGGCGAGTGCCCTCGCCAGTTCCCGCTTCGCGTCGTCCGGCGGGGCGAGGGCGATGAAGACACGCACGGTGGCGGGCTGGATCTGTTCGTTCACAGAAGACTTCGTACCGCATCCGGATCCGCCACGGCCCCGCGCGTCGCGGATTTCGGAATGGGCCGGTCCAGGCGCGCGGACCGATCGCTCAGTACGCGGAGTCGACGTTGTCGATGGAGCCGTACTTGTCGGCCGCGTAGTTGGCGGCCGCGGTGATGTTGGCCACCGGGTCGGTCAGGCTGTTGGCGGTGCCCTCGACGTGGTACGCGTCGAAAGTGGGCTGGATGACCTGGAGGAGCCCCTTGGACGGGGTGCCGTTCTGCGCGTTCACGTCCCAGCCGTTCTGGGCGTTCGGGTCACCGGCGGACTCGCGCATGATGTTGCGGTGCAGCCCCTCGTAGGTGCCGGGGATGCCCTTGGCCTTCATGATGCCGAGCGCCTCGCGGATCCAGCCGTCGAGGTTGTCGGCGTGCCCGGCCTTGGCGGCCGCCGCCTGCGACACCGACGCGCTCCGGGCAGTCGGCTCCGCGGCGTGAGCGGCCGAGGGGACCAGCGTCAGGGCCGCCGCGGCGGCACCGGCGGTGGCCAGGCCGGCGAAGGAGAACTTGCGGAAGCGGGCGGTGGCGCGGGACTGCGTCTGCGTGATGGCCATGCGGGGGTGACTCTCCAGGCTGGGGGTGAGGAGGTGCTCACTCGGAGCGGGGGGAACCGTCCGGGACGAGTTCGGCTCGCTCGGACTCCAGCAAGAGTCAGGGGCACCCGGCGTAGGACGCAAGGGTGTGACGTACTACCCGGGATCGCAGAACCCCAGGTCAGCCGCCCGCGCAAGGGGCTCGCAGCCCTGCGTGCGGACGGCGGGGGCGACCACTAACGTCGTTAGCATGTGATCTGCCCCCTATGGGTGGGCTCACACGGATCACCGCGTTTCAGGGGCCTCCTCGTCGGGGATCGCGTTGTCCGAGGGAGCGTCGCTGCGCCCGTAGTGATGCGTGGTGAACATGTACAGCAGCCCCACGCCCACCACGACGCCGCCACCGAGCAGCACGATCCAGTTGTCGTACCAGGCCGCTTCCGGGGTGCGGGGCCAGGCGATGGTGACGATGGCGAAGATCCCGTACGCGAGAGCCCCGACGTTGACCAGCAGGCCCCAGCGGCCCAGGCGGTACTCGCCGCTCGGCTTCCACCCCTTCACACGGGCGCGCAGCGCGGCCAGGACGACCATCTGGAAGGAGGCGTAGATGCCGAGGATCGCGAAAGAGACGATCTTGGTGAGGGCGTCCGTCGAGATCAGGGAGCCCACCGCGATCAGCGCCGGGATCACCGCGGCGACCAGCAGCGCGTACTCCGGCACCGCACGGGTCGGCGAGAACTTCCGCAGGAGCCGGTGACCGATGATCATCTCGTCGCGGGCGTACGAGTAGATCAGCCGCCCGGCGGCCGCCTGCAAGCTGATCGTGCAGGACAGGAAGGAGATCAGGACGACGGCCATCACCAGGCGGGCGCCGGTCTCACCGAGGGCGTCGAAGAGGATCCTGACGGCCGGGTCGGGGTCCTTCCCGGAGATCACCGCCCCGTAGTCGACGACGGCAAGGAGCAGCGTCAGACAGGTGAAGGTCGCCGCCGCCCCTCCGACATAGATGGTGCGGCGCATCGCCTTGGGAATCACCTTGCCGGGGTGCTTCACCTCCTCGGCGACATCCCCGCACGCCTCGAAGCCGTAGTACTGGTAGAAGCCGATGATCGCCGCCCCGAGGAAGACGGGCAGGTAGGAGCCGTCACCGGCGGCGCCGTAGTCGTCGAAGAGCACACCGAGGCCGTGGAAGCGGTGCGTCACCAAGAGGATGATGCCGACGACGAGGGCGCCGATCAGCTCCGCCCCGAAGCCGATCAGCGCCGCCCACGAAAGGGCCTTCGTACCGGCGTAGTTGATGATCACGGCAACGAGGATCAGGCCGATCGTGCAGAGCACGGTGGTGTGCAAGGTGGCGTCGAAACCGAGCAGGATCGCGATGTAGGGCCCGGCGCCGTACGCGACACTCGTGATCGTCACGAGCAGCGCCCACATGTACACCCACCCGGTCATCCAGGCCCAGCGCTTGCCCCACAGCCGCCGCGCCCACGGGTAGACCCCGCCCGCCACCGGGTACTGCGCGACGACCTCGCCGAAGACGAGCGCCACGAGGAACTGCCCGCAGCCCGCCATGACGAAGGCCCAGATCATCGGGGGACCGCCGTCGGCGAGGGCGGTGCCGAAGAGGGTGTACGTGCTGACGACGGGGGAGAGGTAGGTGAAGCCGAGGGCGAAGTTCGCCCACGGCCCCATGTCCTTGCGGAACTCCGAGTCCTCCTCGCCCTGGCCGGCCTTGGCCGCGCTGTCCGGCGTTCCGGGAACGGGAGCGGTCACTGGCCCGCCCCTTCCGTGCCCAGCGGCTGGGGAGCCGGCCGGGCGCTGATGAGATCCGCCGCGCGCTCGGCGGCGAGCAGCACGGTGAGCATCGGGTTGATGGTCGGCATGGTCGGGAAGATGGACGCGTCCACGATGCGCAGCCCGTCGTGGCCGCGCAGCCGCAGCTGCGGATCGACCACCGCGAGCGGATCGTCCTCGGCGCCCATCCGGCAGGTCCCGGCCGGGTGGTAGACGGTGTGCGCGGCCCGGCGCCCGTACTCGGAGAGCTCCGCGTCCGACTGCACGTCCGGGCCCGGCGCCACCTCCCGCAGCAGCCAGTCGCTGAACGGCGCGGTGGCCGCCACCTCGCGGGCGATCCGCAGACCGTCGACGATCGTGCGCTCGTCGTGGCCCTCCGGATCGGTGAAGTAGCGGAAATCCAGGGCCGGTTTGACGGTGGGATCCGCGCTGCGCAGCCACATGCGGCCCACGGAACGGGCGCGCGGCACGTTCGGGGTCATGCACACGCCGTGCTCGGGAACGGGGTAGCCGAGCCGTTCGGTGTTGATGGTGAACGGCACTTGGTAGAAGTGGAACATCAGGTCGGGGCGCGGGTCGCCCCCGGTGTCGCGGCGCAGGAAGAGACCGGCGTCGGAGTCCATCGCCGAGTTGGGCGGCAGCGGACCGCGGGTCTCCCACACGATCACCGACTCGGGATGGTCGAGCAGGTTCTCGCCCACCCCGGGCAGGTCGGCGCGGACCTCGATGCCCAGATCGCGCAGCTGGTCGGCGGGCCCGATGCCGGAGAGCATGAGCAGCCGCGGCGTGTCGATCGCCCCGGCGCACAGCAGCACCTCCGCCTCGGCCTCCAGCGTCGACACGGACCCGTCGGGGTTGCGGACCTGGACGCGGGTGAAACGGCCCTCGCTGTCGCGCAACAGCTTGTACGCCCACGTCTCCAGACGCAGCGTCAGGTTCGGCCGGTCCATGATGGGGTGCAGATACGCGACCGAGGCGGAGGAGCGGGTGTTCGTCTTCGGGTCGTAGGCGAGGGAGAAGAACCCGGCGCCGTCGGTGAAGGGGCGGGCGTTGAAGTCCTCGACGACCGGCACGCCGAGCCGGCTGGTGGCCGCCGCCACGAAGTCCTCGGCGATCGCGTTACGGTCGGCGGCGGCGACGGGCACGATGTTGTTCTGCAGCCGTGACCGGTACGGCAGGATCGTCTCCGGACCCCAGCCCTCGCAGCCCGCGGCCACCCACTCGTCGAGGTCCTGCGGGAACGGCAGGAAGCTGATCAGCGTGTTGTGCGAGGAGCAGCCGCCGAGCACCCGGGCCCGGGAGTGCAGGATGTGCGAGTTGCCGCGCGGCTGCTCCTCGGTGGTGTAGCCGTAGTCGAACTCGGAACCGAGCAGGTTGATCCAGTTGCGCAGCCGCAGGATGCGGTCGTCGCCGACATCGCTCGGCCCTCCCTCCACCACGCACACCCGGCAGCCCGGGTCCTCGCTCAGCCGCGCGGCCAGTACGGAACCGGCCGTACCGCCGCCGATGATCAGGTAGTCGTACGTCGTCGTCTCGTCGTGCATACTTATCGCCCTTGCTCTCGCCCTGCCCGCTCAGCCCTTGAACCAGCCGGAGACGCCCGGCCTCAGGTTCTGGTAGATGTGCTTGGCCTCCTGGTACTCGCGCAGGCCGGTGGGGCCCAGCTCCCGGCCGAAACCGGAGCGGCCGAAGCCGCCCCACTCGGCCTGCGGCACGTACGGGTGGAAGTCGTTGATCCAGACCGTGCCGTGCCGCAGCCGTGCCGCCACCCGCTGGGCACGGCTCGCGTCGTTCGTCCAGACACCGCCGGCCAGGCCGTACTGGGTGTCGTTGGCCAGCTCCACGGCCTCGTCCTCGGTGCGGAAGCGCTCCACGGTGACCACCGGCCCGAAGACCTCCTCCCGCACGATGCGCATGGAGCGGTCGCAGTCGGCGTAGATGGTGGGCAGCAGGAAGAAGCCCCGCGACAGCTCGGGATCGTCGGGGCGGCGGCCGCCGCAGACCAGGCGGGCGCCCTCGTCGCGGGCGATCTCCAGATAGCCCTCGACCTTCTCCCGGTGCTCCGCCGAGCTGAGCGGCCCGCTCTCGGTCGCCGGGTCGAGACCGTTGCCGAGCCGGATGGCCCCCGCGCGGGCGGCGAGCCGCTCCACGAACCGGTCGTGCAGGGAGTCCTCCACCAGGAGCCGGGAGCCGGCCGAGCAGACCTGCCCCGAGTGCAGGAACGACGCCTCCAGCGCGTGGTCGACGGCGGCGTCGAAGTCACAGTCGGCGAAGACCACGTTGGGGTTCTTGCCGCCCAGCTCCAGCGCGAGGTTCTTCACGCCCGGCGCGCACGCCTCCATGATCCGGCGCCCGGTCGCCAGACCGCCGGTGAAGGACACCAGGTCCACGTCCGCGTGCGAGGACATCGCCGCGCCGACGGTCGCGCCGGGACCGAGCACGAGGTTCGCGACACCGGCCGGCGCTCCCGCCTCGGCGATGAGCCGCATCATGTGGAGCGTGGACAGCGGCGTCGTCTCACTCGGTTTCAGTACGAAGGTGTTGCCCGCGACCAGGGCGGGAGCGACCTTCCAGGAGGCCTGGAGCAGCGGATAGTTCCACGGCGCGATGAGCGCGCAGACCCCGATGGGGTGGTAGGTGACGCGGCTGAGCACGTCGGGGCCGACGTCCACGACCCGGCCGCCGTCCTTGTCGGCGATCTCGGCGAAGTAGCGGAACGCGTTCGAGACGTCCTCGACGTCGATCCGCGCCTCGGCGAGCGTCTTGCCGGTGTCGAGGGATTCGACGTGGGCGATCTCCTCCTGGTCCCGCAGCAGGAACCGCGCCACTCTCAGCAGTACGTCGGCCCGCTCCCTGGTGGGCGCCGACGGCCAGTCACCGCGGTCGAAGGCGCGCCGGGCGGCTCCTACGGCGAGGTCGACGTCGGCCTCGTCCGCGTCGTCGACCTGCTGGATGACGGACGCGTCGTACGGGTTGACCACGTCCCGCCGCGCGCCCTGGACGGCACCGGTCCACTCCCCGTCGATGAACAGTTCCGCCATCGGGGTCTCCCTCGCTCTCGCACCTGTCCGGTACCGACGTGACCACCGGCACGGCATACCGGGCACCAACATCGTCCGCCCGGCTCGCACCGGTCATGCGGACGCACGGGGCGAGGGGAGAGTCGGGCGCAGATGTGACCTGGTTGGGCTAGGCGCGAGGG
>NZ_WMBF01000324.1:0-7128 GCF_019400875.1 Streptomyces anatolicus
CTCCCCGCGTCGCGGAGTAAGGGCGGGCCCAAGTCCAGGGAAGCCTGCGGGAGAAGCCTTAGTCCTGCTCCCCCAGGAGCGGCCGCAGCTGCTTCGGGAGCAGCTCCTCGCAGGACTGCTTCGACGTGCTGGTGAGCGCGTCGTCCACACACGTGTAGTAGTCCCGGTACACCAGCTGCGCCGTGAACGTCCCCGCCACCATGAGCAGCGCCAGCGCCCCCGTGACCAGGCCACTGATCGCGGCCGTCGTCTGCGGGCGCGTCGTCGAAGGGGCCTGCGCCGCCCCGCCCGGAGCGGCGGCGGCAGGTGCCGGGGCCGTCGCGTCCGGCGTACGCGGCTTGGCGCGCAGGGACTGGATGGCCCAGTTCAGCGCGAGCGCACCGAGCAGCAGTGCCACGTACCGCCAGCCGAAGAGCGCGAAGAAGAACGCCCACATGCCCGAGAGCAGGGCATAGCGCGCGCGGCGCTGGGCCGGGTCCGTCGGGTCCCAGCGCAGGCCACCGCCGCCGGGACCGGAGGGGCCTTCCTTGCCGGGCCCGCCCTGCTGGCCAGACCGCTCGCCGAAGCCGCCCGGGGAGCGCCCGGGCTGCCGGTCGCTCCACTGGCTGCCCCAGGGCGAGCCCGAGGAGCCGTCACCCGAGCCGTCGGGCGAGGACGAGGAACCGTCCGAGGGGCGGCGCGGCTGCCACGGCCGGTCCGGCGTCCCCTCCGGCGGCGGCGCGAAGGGGTTGTCGTCGTCCTTGCCCGTCCCCCGGGAGCCCGGGCCCCGGGACTCCGGTCCCTGGGAGTCGGGATCCTGCGGTGGGGACGAAGGGCGGCTACGGTCCGGCATCAGGTGTGCGTCTTCCCCTAGGTAGGTGTTCGGCGCCTTTCCCCCAGACGCTACCTTCCGCCCGCGCCCCCGTCCCGCGAGGGGCGGTTCCGTGTGCCGGTATCGTTGCTGGCGGTCGGCCGCTTTGGAGAGTTCCCCGTATCGCGGGGCTCGAAGCCTTCGTACGACCGTACAAAGACGCACCTCCCGAGAAAGGGCCCCGCTGTGGCCGAGAGCGCTGTGGACGCGCGCCCCAAGCGACTCGTCGTGCTGGTCTCCGGGTCGGGCACGAACCTTCAGGCCCTGCTCGACACCGTCCACGCCGAAGGCGCACACGTGTACGGCGCCGAGGTCGTCGCCGTCGGCGCCGACCGTGACGGCATCGCGGGCCTGGAGCGCGCCGAGCGCGCCGGGATCCCGACCTTTGTCTGCCGGGTGAGGGACCACGCGACCCGCGACGAGTGGGACGCCGCCCTCACGGCGGCGACCGCCGCGCACGAACCCGACCTGGTCGTCTCCGCCGGGTTCATGAAGATCGTGGGGAAGGAGTTCCTCGCGCGCTTCGGCGGGCGGTTCGTGAACACCCACCCCGCGCTGCTGCCCAGTTTCCCGGGGGCCCACGGCGCGCGCGACGCGCTCGCGTACGGCGTGAAGGTCACCGGCTGCACCGTCCACTTCGTCGACGACGGCGTCGACACCGGCCCGATCATTGCCCAGGGCGTGGTCGAGGTCCGGGACGAGGACGACGAGAGCGCTCTGCACGAGCGCATCAAGGAAGTCGAGCGCACGCTGCTCGTCGATGTCGTGGGGCGTCTGGCCCGGCACGGCTACCGCATTGAGGGACGAAAGGTTCTTATCCCGTGACCGCCGAAGCTACGAACGCGAACGCGAACACCGCGCAGCGCCCCATCAAGCGCGCGCTCGTCAGCGTCTACGACAAGACCGGCCTGGAAGAGCTCGCGCGCGGCCTGCACGAGGCGGGCGTCGAGCTGGTCTCCACCGGCTCGACCGCCGCGCGGATCGCCGCCGCCGGGGTGCCCGTCACCAAGGTCGAGGAGCTGACCGGCTTCCCCGAGTGCCTGGACGGCCGGGTCAAGACCCTGCACCCCAAGGTCCACGCGGGCATCCTGGCCGACCTGCGCCTGGCGGACCACCGCAACCAGCTCGCCGAGCTGGGCGTCGAGCCCTTCCAGCTCGTCGTCGTGAACCTCTACCCCTTCAAGGAGACCGTGGCCTCCGGCGCCACTCCCGACGAGTGCGTGGAGCAGATCGACATCGGCGGCCCCTCGATGGTCCGCGCCGCCGCCAAGAACCACCCCTCCGTCGCGGTCGTCACCGACCCGCAGCGGTACGCCGACGTGCTCGCGGCGGTCGAGGCGGGCGGCTTTGACCTCGCCGCGCGCAAGCGGCTCGCGGGAGAAGCGTTCCAGCACACGGCGGCTTACGACGTCGCGGTCGCCGGCTGGTTCGCCGACGGGTACGCCGCCGCGGACGACTCGGGCCACCCCGGGTTCCTCGGCGCGACGTACGAGCGCAAGAACGTCCTGCGCTACGGCGAGAACCCGCACCAGGGCGCCGCGCTCTACGTCGACGGCACGGGCGGTCTCGCCGAGGCCGAGCAGCTGCACGGCAAGGAGATGTCGTACAACAACTACACGGACACGGACGCCGCGCGCCGTGCCGCGTACGACCACGACGAGCCCTGCGTCGCGATCATCAAGCACGCCAACCCGTGCGGCATCGCGATCGGCGCGACCGTCGCCGAGGCGCACCGCAAGGCGCACGCCTGCGACCCGCTCTCCGCGTTCGGCGGCGTCATCGCCGTCAACCGTCCGGTGAGCAAGGAGCTGGCGGAGCAGGTCGCCGACATCTTCACCGAGGTCATCGTCGCGCCGGAGTACGAGGACGGCGCCCTCGAAGTCCTCACCCAGAAGAAGAACATCCGCGTGCTGCGCGCCCACCGGGCGCCGTCGAGCGCGGTCGAGGTCAAGCAGATCGACGGCGGCGCGCTGCTCCAGGTCACCGACCGGCTCCAGGCCGACGGCGACAACCCCGCCAACTGGACGCTCGCCACGGGCGACGCCCTGAACGAGGGTGAACTGGACGAGCTGGCGTTCGCCTGGAAGGCGTGCCGCGCGGTCAAGTCCAACGCGATCCTGCTCGCCAAGGACGGCGCCTCGGTCGGCGTCGGCATGGGCCAGGTCAACCGCGTGGACTCCGCGAAGCTCGCCGTCGAGCGGGCGGGCGAGGAGCGGGCGCGCGGTTCGTACGCCGCCTCCGACGCGTTCTTCCCCTTCCCCGACGGTCTGGAGATCCTGACCGCGGCGGGCGTCAAGGCCGTGGTGCAGCCGGGCGGTTCGGTCCGCGACGAGCTGGTCGTGGAGGCCGCGAAGAAGGCGGGCGTCACGATGTACTTCACGGGGACGCGGCACTTCTTCCACTGAGCCGCACCCGAAGCGCATACGACGGTGGCCGCGTCCTTCCTCCGGGAAGGGCGCGGCCACCGTCAGTGCCCCGTGCGGGGCCAAGTCGCTCAGTAGCGCGGGCGGTTGAACCACGCGGTGCCGCTGGGGACGACCGGGGCCATCGTGATGACGACGGCGAAGACGACCCAGATGAGCGGGCCGATGATCGCGCTCGCGAGGCCCGAGTCGAGGCCGACGAAGAGGCCGATGAGGCCGACGATCCCGCCGAGCGCGCCATAGATCACGGTGGTGATCCGCACGCCCTGGCCGCCGCGGCTGAACTTCACGCCGAGCGTGATCGACAGCGCCGCGAACCCGGCCGCGATCAGCGCACCGATCACGGCGATGCCGGTCAGCGCGTCACCGCCGTCACTCACCCCGCCGAGGCCGAAGTCGTCGGCGTTGTCGGAGACGTCGTTCGCGATCGCGGCGACGTAGAGGTAGATGATGGCGAACAGGATCTGCACGGCCGAGATCAGGAAGAGGAAGACGCGCGCGGTGACCAGGAGGCCCGGCATCGACTGCGGCATCATGTTGCCGCCCGGGTAGCCGGGGTACGCCGGCTGCTGCGGGTAGCCGTAGCCCTGCTGCGGCGGGACGCCGGGCGGGCCCTGCTGCGGGTAGCCGTAACCGGGAGCGGGCGGGGGCTGCTGGGGCGGCTGCCCGTAAGGGTTGTTCGGGTCGCCGTAACTCATGGCGGTCTTCCTCCGTCGGGTAGTGCGGGGACGACGCGGCACATCACGGAGGAATGTTCTACAGATGCGGTCCGTCCCCCCGACACTGCCCGCGGCACTGTGCCGCTTATCGTTCTTTAGGCCCGGCTTATTTGTCCAGCCGCATTCGGTATGTGTTGTGCAAGTGCAACCTCGCTGATCAGCGGGCGGGACCGGCGGGACGCCCTGATTGGTACCGGGCGGGTCTCATCCGGGAAGATGGGGGCATGACCGCCCAGATTCTCGATGGCAAGGCCACCGCAGCCGCGATCAAGTCCGAACTGACCGCCCGCGTGGCGGCCCTGAAGGAGAAGGGCGTCACGCCCGGACTCGGTACCGTCCTGGTCGGCGACGACCCGGGCAGCCAGAAGTACGTCGCGGGCAAGCACCGCGACTGCGCGCAGGTCGGCATCGCCTCCATCCAGCGCGAACTGCCCGCCACCGCCTCCCAGGAGGAGATCGAGGCGGTCGTACGCGAACTGAACGAGGACCCCGCCTGCACCGGCTACATCGTCCAGCTCCCGCTGCCCAAGGGCATCGACGAGAACCGCGTCCTGGAGCTGATGGACCCGGACAAGGACGCCGACGGACTGCACCCGATGAACCTCGGCCGTCTCGTCCTGAACGAGCCGGCCCCGCTGCCCTGCACCCCCTACGGCATCATCCGGCTGCTGCGGCAGCACGACGTGGAGATCAAGGGCGCCGAGGTCGTGGTCGTGGGCCGCGGCGTGACCATCGGCCGGCCGATGCCGCTCCTGCTCACCCGCAAGTCCGAGAACGCCACCGTCACGCAGTGCCACACCGGCACCCGTGACCTGGCCGCGCACCTGAAGCGGGCCGACATCATCGTGGCCGCCGCAGGCGTCCCGCACCTCATCAAGCCCGAGGACGTGAAGCCGGGCGCCGCCGTCCTGGACGTCGGTGTCTCGCGCGACGAGAGCGGCAAGATCGTCGGTGACGTCCACCCCGGCGTCGCCGAGGTCGCCGGGTGGATCTCCCCGAACCCGGGCGGCGTCGGCCCGATGACCCGCGCCCAGCTCCTGGTCAACGTCGTCGAGGCCGCCGAGCGCATCGCCGCCGCGAGCTGACCCGGGGAAGGGGCGAGCGCATGAACGCAGAACCTGAGCCGGAGACCAGACCGGCGCCGGAGGCCGAGCGCGCTCCGGAGGCCGAGCCCGCGCCGGAGGAGACCGTGCACGCCACGGGCGCGGTCAGCGCGCCCGGCCCGGACGGGCAGCCGCGGAAGGTCTCGCGCCGCTTCCCGCTCTTCACCCGGGACACGGCACGGCCCGAGGGCGGCGGCCGCGCGGCTTCCGGCGACGCGCCCGCGCCCGCCCGGCAGTGGCCGCTGCTGAGCGTCGCCTCCGTGGTCGGGCTCGGTCTGCTGCTCACCGCGCTCGACGTGTTCCGCGTCGGCACGATGCTGGTGGGCGTCGCGCTCATCGGCGGCGCCGTGCTGCGGTGGGCGCTGCCCGACGTGGGCATGCTGGCGGTGCGCTCGCGCTTCACGGACATGGTCACGTACGGCGCGCTGGGCGTCGCCATCGTGCTCCTCGCGATGATGGCGCAGCCCCACCCGTGGCTGGAGATCCCGTTCCTGGACGACACGCTGCACTTCACGATCGACAGCTAGGGCCTGTCCGGCGGATCAGGTCGCGTTCGGGTGGCGGACACCTCTTGGTGCCGCAGATCGGGGTGGCACCCCCCGCGTCCCGCGGCATGATCCGCCGGACAGGCCTAGCCGCAGCTGGACGACGGTGACCCGTCCTCCCCCGAGGGGACGGGCCACCGCCGGTCAACGACGCTACGCGCGCCCCCCGCCGGGCGTCGTCCCCCGCTCGGCGGAGATCCCGCTGCTCCCGTCGGCGTATCCGCGCGGTTCCTACAACTTCCGCGGTACCGCGGGAGGTTGACGTTCCGCCGCCCGCACGCGGGTTACGCTGCGGCGATGCGGATGCGCCCCCTCGTCGTCGACGCGCTCATCGCGGCCGCCCTGACCACCGTGGCGGTACTGCTCGGCCAGGAGTCCGTGCGGCAGGGCTGGCCGGAACTCGACGCCACCGGTTACGCGTTGGTGGCGCTGGCCAATCTCCCCGCCGTGCTGCGCGGCAAGGCACCGCTCGCCGTACTCCTCTTCGTCCACAGCGTGTGGACGGTCTATGTCGTGGCCGGGTACTGGCCCGTCCTGAACACCTTCGCCCCCATGCTCGCCCTCTACACGGTCGCCTCGCTGCGCCCCGCCCGCGTCTCCCTGCCCTGCGCGGCTCTGATGGGCGCCACGTGGATCTACGCGGGCCTGGTGACGGACGGCTCGAACATGGCCGCCGTCGTCGCCCAGGCCATCGGCTTCCCGGTGGTGATCTGGCGCTTCGGGTACGCCGCCCGCCAGACGGCCGAACTGGCCAGGCAGCTCAAGCGGGAGCAGGACGAGCGGGCCCGGCGCGAGGTCGCCGAGGAGCGCGGCAGGATCGCCCGCGAGCTGCACGACGTGGTCGCCCACCACATGTCGGTGATATCCGTGCAGGCGGGCCTCGCCACGTTCGTCTTCGGCTCGGACCCCGCCACGGCGCGCGCCGCGCTCGGCACCATCTCCGGCACCAGCGGCGAGGCCCTGGAAGAGCTGCGCCGCATGCTGCGGGTGCTGCGCGCGGAGGAGTCCGGGAACGGCGACGACGGCGGGACCGGCGGGGACGGTCCCGCGGCGCCCATGCCGGGCCTGGCCCGCCTGGGCGAGATGGTGGAGCGGGTGCGGGCGGGCGGCGTCCCCGTCGAGCTGCGCGTCACGGGGACCCCGCGCCCGCTGGCCCCCGGTGTCGAACTGTGCGCGTACCGCGTGGTGCAGGAGGCCCTGACCAACGTACTGAAACACGCCCACGGCGCCTCATCGGCCGTCGAACTCGTCTACCGGGAAAGGCATATCGAGGTTTCGGTCAGCAACGACGGGCAGGGGGTGATTCAGGACAGAGTGCGCACCGGAAGTGGACACGGCTTGATTGGGATGCGGGAGCGGGCCAAGCTCTACGGCGGGACGATCAGCATCGGCCCGCTGAGCGAAGGGGGATTCGCCGTGCGTCTCACCCTGCCGACCTCGGCGCGGGCCGAGGCTCGGGGGGACGACGGGGCGGGGTGACCGCTCGGG
>NZ_WMBF01000325.1:0-7125 GCF_019400875.1 Streptomyces anatolicus
GCGCCATAGCGCTCCCCCCGTCCGCCCCGCGATACTTCCGCCACCTCACCGGTTACGGAAGGACTCGCGTGCGTTCTCGTTCTCATGTGCTGTCTCGGCTCGGCGCCCTCGGTGTCGCCGCCCTCTTGGCCGGGGCCATCGCCCCGGCGTCCGCCTCCGCCGCCCCGGGCTCCGGCGACCGTGCCCCCACCGTCGAGGAGCAGCGGCTGGACCGTGCCGCGCCTCGGGAGATCCTGCGGCGCAGTGGGTTCGACGGGCTCGCCCCGGAGTTGGCGCGGGCGCTCGGCAAGGCCCGCTCCTATGACCAGGCCCGCCGTCTCGTCGTACGCGAAGGCGGGGAGCTGTGGCGCAGGGCCGTCGACCGGGCCCAGGGGCGCGGGCCCGCCCGGGGGGATCTGAGCCGGGACGACGACCGGCCGCTGTACTGGGCCCGCCTGGGGATGGCGCGGGAGCTGCGGCAGTGGGAGCCGAAACGCTTCTCCCTCGGGGAGGAGCAGCGCGCCCGGCTCATAGGGGCGCTGGAGAGGACGTCCCGGGGGCAGGACAGCGTCCGGTTCCCCGGGTCCGACCGCGGCCCCGGAAAGGGTCAGCGCGCCGAGGGCCACCGGGTCAAGCGGATCCTCGTCACCGGGTTCGACCCCTTCACCCTCGACCGGGACGTCCGCATCAGCAACCCCTCCGGCGCCACCGCGCTGGCCCTGGACGGCACGACGATCCGGACCGCCGAGGGGCCCGCCCGCATCGAGGCGGTCACCTTCCCCGTCCGCTGGCAGGACTTCACCGACGGCGCCGTGGAGCGGGCGCTGCGCCCCTACCTTCCCCGCGTCGATCTCTTCACCACCATCAGCCAGGGACGGGTGGGCCGCTTCGACATCGAGCGGACCAACGGGGCCTGGCGCGGCGGCTTCCCCGACAACGACAACGTCTCCAGGACCGAGACCGTCCCGGTGAGCGATCCCGCCTCGCAGCCCCAGTGGACGTCGACGACCCTCCCGTACAAGAAGATCGTGGAGGCCGCCACGGGCCGCTTCCCCGTGTACGACAACACGTCGGTGACCGAGATCCCGGCGGGCGGTGGCGCTCCGGTGGTGCGGCCCGGCGGGCCCACCGAGGGGTCGACGGCCCGTGCGGGCGGCGGCGGTGACTATCTGTCCAACGAGATCGCCTACCGGGCGACGCTGCTGCGCGACCGGCTCGGGCTGCGCGACCGGCTGCCCGGCGGGCATGTGCACACGCCCGTCCTGCAGTTCGGGGCGGAGAACACCGACCCGGCGACGGGTGCGGTGACCGATCCCGAGTTCGTACGGAACCGGCTCGACATCATCGCTCAGGTGAGGGGCATCCTGCGGGTGGCCGCGTCGGAGTCCTGACCCGCGCCGGCCGCGCCCGGGGCGCCGTCGCCGTCCGAGCCGTTCTCGCCCAGCAGGTCCCGTGCCATCAGCGTCGCCCCCGCGACCGCGCCCGGCATCAGGAAGACCGCGACGAACGGCACCAGGAAGGCGACGGCGAGCGGCGCCCCGAAGCCCCAGGCGAGCCCCTTGCGCGAGCGCAACAGGGCGAGCCGGTCGCGCAGTTCGACGCCCCGGCGCTGGAGGGCGACCGCGGTCAGCTCCTCGACGAGGAAGAAGCCGGTCACGCAGAAGCCGATGACCGGGACGACGGTCTGGCCGACGACCGGGATGAAGCCGAGTCCGAGGAGCAGGACGCCCCAGAGCAGCGCGCGCACGAGGACGCGCAGGCTGTCCCGTGCGGAGATCCACAGTTCGCGCCAGAGCGGGAGACCCGACTCGGGGGCGTAACCCGACTCGGCGATGTCGACCTTCTCGGAGAGCGACTCGTAGAAGGGCTGCCCGATCAGGAGCGTCATGGCGGTGAAGGTGAGGACGGAGAGCAGCAGCGCGAGGGCGAAGAGCAGTGCCGTCAGGAAGCCGCGGAAGAGGCCCTGCCACGGTGCGGACCAGTCGTCGGCGAAGGGTGTGGCCCAGCCGACGGCGTCGGCGCCCCAGAGCGCGAGCGCGACGAGCGCCCCCGCGTACAGGACGAGGGTGATGAGGCCGGGCAACAGGCCCATCCCGTACTGCTTGCCGTGCTGGGCGACCCAGCGCTGGCCCTTCATCAAGTAGCCGAAGCCCACACCGAGATCGCGCATGCGGCACACCTTAGCCGCAGGTGAGGGGCGGTTTGCGGGGTGCTGTGCGCCAGGTCTGTCACAGCTCTGTCGAAAACCCCCTTGTTGGGGCGGAGTCGGACCGTGTAAGACCTCGCTTACCGATCAACGGAGGTACGCATGGGCATGTCCCGGCCATCCAGACCCGTTCTGCTCACCACCGCCGCCACGGCCGGCGCGCTGGTCCTCACCGCGCTCGTCCCGGGCAGCGCGACCGCCGATCCGACGCCGCGCCCGGTCACCCGCGAGGGTTCGCCGCTCGGCGCCGACCGGGCGGCCAAGGCCCCGGAGGCCGCCGCCGAGCGCGCCCTCGGCAGCGCGCTGTCCCCGGGGCTCATCGATGACAGGGGCCGCGGCTACCCGCGCGAGCGGAAGCTCGACGCACCTCCGGAGAACCCTGCCGACAAGTCGATAAAGCTGGGGCTCACGCCGTACCACGGCATAGCCCCGAAGCTGAACGAACTCCAGCGGCTCGGCGACCGCGTGAGCGTGGAGATCGCGGGCCGTTCGGCGGGCGGGCACCCGCTCTACCTCGTGACGGTCACCGCTCCCGAGTCCGCGCGCGAGACGGCACGTCAGGAGCGGATGCGCGAGCGCATCGAGAACGCTCCCTCGGCCGCCGCGAAGGACAAGGCGATCAAGGCCTCGTACAAGACGCCCGTCCTCATCAACAACAACATCCACGGCAACGAGTGGGAGGGCACCGACGCCGCCCTGAAGCTCATCGAGAGGCTGGCGAGGGCGAAGGACAAGAAGAGCCGGTCCCTGCTCGCGCACAACCGCCTCTACTTCAACATCACCGCCAACCCCGACGGCCGTATCGCGGGGACCCGGGCGAACGCCAACGGCTTTGACCTCAACCGCGACTTCATCACCGCCTCCCAGCCCGAGGCCCGCGCGATCCGCGAGATCGCCGTCGCCAAGCAGCCCGCCGTCATGATCGACCTGCACGGCTATGTGAACGGCACACTGATCGAGCCGACGACTCCCCCGCACGGCGAGAACTACGAGTACGACCTCTTCCTCAAGAACTCCTACGCCAACGCCCTCGGCATGGAGGCCGCCGTCAACGGCCGCGGCTACACGCGGGAGAAGGACGGCGTGAAGCCCGCCGTCATCCCCTTCCGCGACCAGGAGGAGGGCTGGGACGACTGGCCGCCCATCTTCACCCCGCAGTACCTGCCGTTCCACGGCGCGGTCGCCACGCACACCATCGAGTTCCCGATGCAGGTGAACAACGCGGTGTACGAGTCACAGCCGGTCGCCGAGCTGCGGCGCAGGGCCGCCATCAACGTCGACATCGCGGGCGCGGCCATGCGCGCGAGCGTCCACTTCGCCGAGCGCCGCCGCACCTCGCTGATCGCCGACCAGATCGAGGTCTTCCGGCGGGGCGCCACGGGCGCGAAGCAGGTGCCGGTCTCGGCGGAGACGGTGCCGGGTGTGCCGGGGATCGGTCCCGAGGATGTGTACACGACCAACTTCCCGCGCGCGTACGTGATTCCGGCGGGCTCCTCGCCGGGCGGGCGCGGTCAGCGTTCGGCGCCGGCGGCGGCGCGGCTCGTGGACCATCTGCTCGCCAATGACGTACGCGTCGAGCGCGCGGCCCACCGCTTCCGGCTGGGCGGCAAGACGTACCCGAAGGGCTCGTACGTCGTCGACATGCACCAGCCCAAGCGGGGTCTGGCCAATGTGATGCTGGCCGACGGGCGCGACATCAGCGGCAAGGTGTCGACCATGTACGACATCTCGGGGTGGAGCCTCGGGCGGCTGTGGGGCGCGAGCGTCGACTCCGTGAAGAGGGGCGACCTGGACGGACTGCGCACGCGGGAGGTGCGGGCCGCGGCCCGGGTCGGGTATGTGGCGCCGCGCGGCGATCTGCGGCTGCGGCTCGACGACCCGCGGGAGATCGCGGCCGTCAACCACCTGCTCGCCGAAGGGGTTTCGGTACGAGGCGGCCGTGACGGAAGCGCGATCGTGCCGTCGTCGGCGCGGCGGGCGGCGGTGGTGGCCGCGAGGAAGTACGACGTCGCGTTCGACGCCACGAAGGCCAAGGGCGGCGCCGCGCTGCACCGTACGCGGGTCGCGGCGGCCGTCACGCCGGGCGAGCTTTTCGCGCTGCGGGAGATGAACTTCGACGTGGTGCCCGTGTCGACGGCCGTGCTCAACTCCGGCTTCGACTGGAAGGGGACGGACGCGCTCCTCGTGTCGGCCGGGCTCGACCACGGCGGGCTGAACGCGGCGGCGAAGGCCGGGCTGGAACGGTTCCTCACCAGGGGCGGCGGCCTCGTCGGCCGTGGCGCCGCGGGCGCCGCGATGAACACCGGCGCGAAGCTGCTCGCCGTGCAGCCGGTGGAGGGCAACGGCGACGCCAACGGCGTGGTGCGCGTGGCCAACGCGGGCGGCACGGTCACCGGCGGCGCGCCGGACCACAGCTTCGTCTACTCGCCGATGTGGTTCACGGGCCTCGGCTCCGGGGTGCGCGTGGAACAGCGGTACGGGACCGGGAACCCGCTGGTCTCCGGGCACTGGCGGGCCCTGGAGGACGGCGGCGGGGGCCCGGCGTCCGCCGCGGGGCGCGCCTCGGTGGTCAGCGGGGCGGCGCGGGGCGCGGACGTGGTCCTCTTCGGCACCGAGCCGCTCTTCCGCGACCATCCCAAGGGGGTGTTCCCGCAGGTCGGGCGGGCGTTGCTGAAGGTCGGCCGGTAGGCGGTACGGCAGAGGGCCGCACCCCCCGCCGGGGGGTGCGGCCCTTTCGTGCAGATGACCGGGCGGCGGTCAGGCGACGGCGAGTTCCACCTTGATGTTGCCGCGCGTGGCGTTCGAGTAGGGGCACACCTGGTGGGCCTTCTCGATCAGGGACTGCGCGGTGGCCGCGTCCACGTTCGGAATGGAGGCGGTGATCGCGACCTCCAGGCCGAAGCCGCCGGACTCGTTCTGGCCTATGCCGACCTTGGCGGTCACGGTCGAGCCGGAGATGTCGGCGTTCTCCTTGCGGGCGACCACGCCGAGGGCGCCCTGGAAGCAGGCGCTGTAGCCGGCGGCGAACAGCTGCTCGGGGTTGGTGCCCGCGCCGCTGCCGCCCATCTCCTTCGGGGGGTTCACGACGACGTCGAGCTTGCCGTCGTCGCTGGCCACGCGGCCGTCGCGGCCGTTCTCGGCGGTGGCGACCGCGGTGTACTTGACGTCGATCTTCTGGATGGACATAGGTGCCGATTCCTCCTGTGACGTGCCGCGGTGCGCGCCCACACCGCGGCCAAGTGGAATCAGGTTATCGGATGCCGGAAGATCGGGTCAGGGCCCCGCGCCCGGGACGGGGCCTCAGGCGAGGGAGGCGGCGCCTCAGGCGAGGAGCGGGGCCTCAGGCGAGGGCGGCGTCTCAGGCGAGGGAAACGATCATCTTGCCGGTGTTCTCGCCGCGGAGCATGCCGAGGAAGGCCTCCACGCCGTTCTCGACGCCCTCGACGACCGTCTCGCGGTACTTCAGCTCGCCGGAGCGGATCCAGCCGCCGACCTCGCGGACGAACTCCGGCTGGAGCGCGCTGTGGTCCTGCACGAGCATGCCCGTCAGGCGCAGGCGCTTGCCGATGACCAGGGCGAGGTTGCGCGGGGCCGGGGTCGGCTCCTTGTCGTTGTAGCCGGCGATCATGCCGCAGATGGTGACGCGGCCGTGCACGTTCAGCCGGCTGATGGCGGCTTCCAGGTGCTCGCCGCCGACGTTGTCGAAGTAGACGTCGATGCCGTCGGGGGCGGCCTCCTTCAGCTGCTCGGCGACCGGCTTGTCGTCCTTGTAGTTGAAGGCGGCGTCGAAGCCGTACTCCTCGACGAGCAGCTTGACCTTGTCGTCCGAGCCCGCCGAGCCGATGACGCGCGAGGCGCCCTTCAGCTTGGCGATCTGGCCGACCTGGCCGCCGACGGCACCGGCGGCGCCGGAGACGAAGACGGCGTCGCCCTCCTTGAAGGAGGCGACTTCGAGCAGACCGGCGTACGCGGTCAGGCCCGTCATGCCGAGCACGCCGAGGTAGGCGGAGAGCGGGGCGGCCTGCGCGTCGACCTTGGTGGCGTGCTGGGCGGGCACGGAGGCGTACTCGCGCCAGCCCGCGAAGTGCAGGACGTGGTCGCCGACCGCGAAGCCCTCGGCGTTCGAGGCGACGACCTCGCCGACCGCGCCGCCCTCCATGGGCTTGTCGAGCTGGAACGGCGGCACGTAGGACTTCACGTCGTTCATCCGGCCCCGCATGTACGGGTCCACCGAGAAGTGGAGGTTGCGCACGAGGACGCGGCCCTCGCCGGGGGCGGTGACGGGGACCTCGCGCAGCGCGAAGTCCTCGGGGACCGGCCAGCCTTCCGGGCGCCGGACCAGGTGCCACTCACGGCTGACGGAGGGGAGCTGCTCGGGGGTGACGGACATGAGGGCGTCCTCCTAGGAAAAGATGTTTCATGTACTGAAACAACCATGCTCTTTGATATTTCATGGTGTCAAGTAAACGGGTACCCTGGTGACCATGGCCACCAGTGACCCGCGTACCCCTTCGCCCCGCGCCGACCCGCTGACGGTCGAGGTCGTCGAGCTGATCGGCGAGGTCGTGGGGCGCTACCACGAGGAGTACGAGGAGGCGGCGGCCGGGCACTCGCTGACCGGGGCGCAGGCGCGCGTCCTCGGGCTGCTCTTCGTCGAACCTATGCCCATGCGCCGCATCGCGCAGAAGCTGAAGTGCGAGCCGTCGAACATCACGGGCATCGTCGACCGCCTGGAGGCCCGGGGCCTCGTCGAGCGCCGGCCCGACCCGGCCGACCGCCGCGTGAAGCTGGCGGCGCCGACGGGTGAGGGGGCGGAGGTCGCCCGCAGCCTCCGGGACTCCCTGAACTTCGCGCGTGAGCCACTGGCGGAGCTTTCGCACGAGGAGAGGGTTTCGTTGCGGGGGTTGTTGCGGAGGATGTTGGGCGGGGAGGCGTAGGCC
>NZ_WMBF01000326.1:0-7084 GCF_019400875.1 Streptomyces anatolicus
CCACCGGGAAGATGCACGGAGTTGAAGCCGGGCGCCGGCTTGCCCGCCAGGGCGCCGCTCATGGCGTCGCGCCAGATCGGGCCCGGCACCTCGCCACCGAAGACCTTGTCGTACGGGACGCCGCCGATGGTGATGTCGACCATCTGCCGCTTGTGCTGCGGGTCGCCGACCCAGACCGCGCCCGACATGTTCGGGGTGTAGCCGACGAACCAGGCCGCGTAACGGAAGTCCGTCGTACCCGTCTTGCCCGCGCTCGCCCGCGAGCCGAGACCGGCCTTCTGGCCCGTGCCGTCCTCGACCACGCCCTTCAGGAGGGTGTTGATCGTGTCCGCCGTCTTCTCCGACATCGCGCGCGAGCACGTCGACTTCGGCACCGGCAGCGACTTGCCGGCGAGCGTGGTGATCGACTCGATGGCCACCGGCGAGCAGTAAGTACCGCGCGAGGCGAACGTCGCGTACGCGCTCGCCATCGTCAGCGGCGACATCTCCTGGGTGCCAAGGGCGATCGACGGCGCCTGCGCGATCTCCTTGCCGTCGGCCCGCTCGACGCCCATCTTCTCGGCGAGGCGCGTCACGGGGCAGATGCCGATGTCGCCGATGAGCTGCACGTAGTAGGTGTTGACCGACTTGGCGGTCGCTTCCTTCATGCCGTACGGACCGACCTCGGTCTCGTTCTCGTTGGTGAGCTTCTCGTTGTTGGTGTTCACCCAGGTCTTGCCGTCACAGGCCGAGACGCGTTCCGGATACGGCATCTCGTACGGGGACGAGTAGCTCTGTCCGGCCGACTTGCCGCCCTCCAGGGCGGCTGCCGCGACGATCGGCTTGAACGTCGAACCGGGCTGGTAGCCCGCGCCGCCGCCCATGGAGTCGTCCACGGAGAGGTTGATCGTGGTCTCGTCCTTCTGGAAGCCGTACGGCCGCGACTGGCCCATGCCGAGGATCCGGCCCGTGCCCGGCTCGACGATGGTGGCGGCGGTCGCCACGTCGTCGGTCTTGTTCACGTGGTCCTTGATCGACGCCTGCACCGAGTCCTGCGTCTGCGGGTCGAGCGTCGTACGGACCTTCAGGCCGCCGCGGTTCCAGATCTTGGCGCGCTCTTCCTTCGTCTTGCCGAAGACCGGGTCGTTGAGGAAGATCTCGCGCACGTAGTCACAGAAGAAGCCGGCGCCGCTGACCGCCGTGATGCAGCCGTTCTTGGGGCGGCTCACCTTCAGGCCGAGGTCCGTCTTCTTGGCCTCGTTCGCCTCCTGCTGCGAGATGTCGTGCGTGTCGGCCATCCGCTGGAGCACCACGTTGCGCCGCTGGGTGGCCTCGGTCGCGTCGTTCACCGGGTCGTACCGGCTGGGGGACTGCACGATGCCGGCGAGGAGCGCGGCCTCCTGGAGCTTCAGCTCCTTGGCGCTCTTGGAGAAGTACCGCTGGGACGCGGCCTCGATGCCGTACGCCTGCTGACCGAAGTAGGTGATGTTCAGGTAGTTCTTGAGGATGCGCTTCTTGCCGAGCTTGTCCTCGACCTGGATCGCGTACTTCAGCTCGCGGATCTTGCGGCCGAGCGTCTGCTGCGTGGCCTCGGCGACCTTCGTCGGGTCGTCGCCCGCCTCCTCGACGAAGACGTTCTTCACGTACTGCTGCGTGAGCGTCGAGGCGCCCTGCGAGACGCCGCCGCTCTGCGCGTTCTGGTTGAGGGCGCGCAGGATGCCCTTGAGGTCGACCGCGCCGTGCTCGTAGAAGCGGGAGTCCTCGATCGCGACGATCGCCTTCTGCATGTACGGCGAGATGTCCTTGAGCGGGACGACCGTGCGGTCACGTGAGTAGACCGTCGCGATCTGGCCGCCCTTGTTGTCCAGGATGCTGGTGCGCTGGCTGAGCGGCGGCTGCTTCAGATTGGCCGGGATCTCGTCGAACCCCTCGACCGAACCCTTGGCCGCGAGACCCAGCGCGCCGAACGCGGGCAGCGCGATTCCGGCCAGCACCGCGCCGGCGAGCACGCTGACTCCTAGGAACTTCGCGGCCTGCTGAGCCGGTGACAGACCGCCACCCGAGCGCTTCTTTCCCATGAGTGCAGCCTACGTTCTGATTCGCCGGACAGGCCTGAATGCCTTGGCCTAAGCTGCTCTCAACTGTCACAG
The DNA here is from genome assembly GCF_019400875.1 of Streptomyces anatolicus. Classification (NCBI taxonomy): domain Bacteria; kingdom Bacillati; phylum Actinomycetota; class Actinomycetes; order Kitasatosporales; family Streptomycetaceae; genus Streptomyces; species Streptomyces anatolicus. The sequence continues at coordinate 2,130 of NZ_WMBF01000326.1, forward strand.
CAGTGGGGCGCGGCAACAAGCCCCTCCGTCGTTCCCGAATCCGACGAAATTATGCCCGAATTCGCCTTTTGTGGCGCCAGGTGTCCGTTGTGACTCAACTGAACCGTCCCGGTTTGCCGGGTTCCTCACGTATGTCGCCCGCTCACTCCGTCGGGTGATCTGCCGCTTACGCATAGTCCGTTCGGGCCATCCAAGATTGGGCCCGAAGGGGGTGTTGCGCTGTGCCCACCTTCCGTAACGTCCTCAACTGGCGGCGGTGAATATGCCGCTGCCGCCGTGGGGGAGCCTCGATTCGGGAGAGGACGGCGCCGGTATGGGCTGGGTAACCGACTGGAGTGCGCAGGCGGCCTGCCGCACTACCGATCCAGATGAACTGTTCGTTCAAGGAGCAGCGCAGAACAGGGCCAAGGCGGTGTGCACCGGATGCCCGGTGCGGACCGAGTGCCTGGCCGACGCGCTCGACAACCGCGTCGAGTTCGGCGTGTGGGGTGGCATGACGGAGCGTGAGCGCCGCGCACTGCTGCGCAGGCGTCCCACCGTCACCTCATGGCGCAGGCTCCTGGAGACCGCGCGTTCCGAGTACGAGCGCGGCGCGGGCCTGCTGCCCGTGGACTTGGAGGACGAGGAGACGTACGAGAGCTACGCGGCGGTGGGCTAGCGCCGCCCCCGGAGCGACTGCCCGGGGTGGTTGCCCGGGAGCGGCTTACGGAAGCGGTGCACCGCTGCACGGCAGCGGTGTACGGAGGGGTACGCGGTCGGCGCGGCGTCAGCCTGCCAGCCGGTCCCCGATGGCCCGCAGCCCCGCCAGGTCGTGCACATCGCCCGGCAGCGCGGCCACTTCGGCGACCGCCACCTCGGGGTGGCGCGCGGTGAAGCGGTCACGCGTGCGCTGTTCACGCGCGAGCAGCCGCATCCGCTCGGCGTGCAGCCGCAGCAGCCCCGCGGTCAGCTGCTCGACGGACGGGTCGCCCGACGTGTCGGCCGTGGGCTCGGGATGTTCAGAGGTCTCGGGGTGTTCAGAGTTCTCGGGAGGCTCAGAGGTCTCGGATAGCTCAGAGGTCTCGGAAGTCGCAGGGGTCGAAGTCGCGGGCGTATCAGGGGAGTTACGATCCCCAACCTTCCCGTCCCCCTGATCCACAATGCCGCTCTCCTCAAGATTTTCCGCGGCGGCGAGCGCCCGCTCGGCCGACAGCTGGGCGGCGCCACTGCCGTGCACACGGTTCAGCACCAGACCGGCCAGCGGCATGTCGTCGGCGGCCAGGCGCTCCACGAAGTACGCGGCCTCCCGCAGCGCGTCCCGCTCCGGCGAGGCCACCACGAGGAACGCCGTACCGGGCGCCTGCAACAGCCGGTACGTGGCATCCGCCCGCGTACGGAACCCCCCGAACATGGTGTCCATCGCCGCCACGAACGTCTGTACGTCCTGCAGCAGCGGCCCGCCGAGCAGCTTGCCCAGCGCCCCCGTCATCATCGACATGCCGACGTTCAGGAACTTCAGCCCGGCCCGGCCGCCCACCTTCGCCGGCGCCATGAGCAGCCGGATCAACTTCCCGTCCAGGAAGGAGCCGAGGCGCTTGGGCGCGTCGAGGAAGTCCAGCGCCGAGCGCGAGGGCGGGGTGTCGACGACGATCAGGTCCCACTCGTCCCGCGAGCGCAGCTGCCCCAGCTTCTCCATCGCCATGTACTCCTGCGTGCCCGCGAAGCCCGCCGAGAGCGACTGGTAGAAGGGGTTGCCGAGGATCGCGGCGGCCCGCTCCTTGTCCGCGTGCGCCTCGACGATCTCGTCGAACGTGCGCTTCATGTCGAGCATCATGGCGTGCAGCTCGCCGGCGCCCTCGCCTTCGACGTCCTTGACCCGCCGTGGCACGTTGTCGAGCTGGTCGATGCCCATGGACTGGGCGAGCCTGCGCGCCGGATCGATCGTGAGTACGACGACCTTGCGGCCCCGCTCGGCCGCGCGCAGCCCTATGGCGGCCGCGGTGGTCGTCTTGCCGACGCCTCCGGAGCCACAGCACACCACGATGCGGGTCTTCGGGTCGTCGATCAGGGCGTCGACGTCCAGCGCGCGGGCGGCGTCCAGGGGCCGTGCCGGGTCCGAGGTCCCTGCCGGGTCCGAGGCCCGTGCCGAGTCCGAGGTCCGTGCCGGTTCCGGGGTCATGCGATCCCTTGCTTCCGCAGTGCCGTGGCGAGCTCGTAGAGGCCCGCGAGGTCCATCCCGCCCGCCAGCAGCGGGAGTTCGTGCAGGGGCCGGCCGAAGTCCGCGAGCACGGCACGCTGGTCGCGCTCCAGGGCGTACCGCTCGGCGTACTCCGCGGCCTGCTCGAGGAGCGGGTCGACCAGCCGCTCGGCGTTGCCCCCGCGGCGCGCTCCGCCGAGGCCCGCCGCGGCGAGCGACTTGGCGATTGCCGTACGGGGCGCACGCTCCAGACCCAGCTCCAGCTCGGCCTCGTCAAGCAGTGCCGAACGCACCATGTTCACGATGACGCGCCCCACGGGCAGCCGCGCGGCCCGCAGCTCGGCGATCCCGTCCGCGGTCTCCTGGACGGGCATCTCCTCGAGGAGGGTCACCAAGTGCACGGCGGTCTCGGGCGACTTGAGCACCCGCATCACGGCCTGCGCCTGGTTGTGTATGGGCCCGATCTTCGCGAGGCCCGCGACCTCGTCGTTCACGTTCAGGAAGCGGGTGATGCGGCCGGTGGGCGGGGCGTCCATCACGACAAAGTCGTATGCGAACCGCCCGCTCTTGTCCTTCCTGCGCACCGCCTCGCAGGCCTTGCCGGTCAGCAGGACGTCCCGCAGGCCCGGCGCGATGGTGGTCGCGAAGTCGATGGCGCCGAGCTTCTTCAGGGCCCGGCCCGCGCCCCCCAGTTTGTAGAACATCTGGAGGTATTCGAGCAGCGCCAGCTCGGGGTCGATGGCGAGGGCGTACACCTCCCCGCCCCCGGGAGCGACGGCGATCTTCCGCTCCTCATAAGGCAGCGCCTCCGTCTCGAAGAGCTGCGCGATGCCCTGCCTGCCCTCGACCTCGACGAGAAGGGTGCGTTTCCCCTCCGTCGCGAGGGCGAGCGCGAGGGCCGCGGCCACCGTGGTCTTGCCGGTACCGCCCTTGCCACTGACGACCTGGAGCCTGCTCACACCGGTGAGCCTAACCAGTCGCCGCCCGGGCTAAGCAGGAGGCCACCGTGAGCATCGCCTCACACCGACTACAGTCGGCCACATGACCAAGTGGGAATACGCAACCGTGCCGCTGCTCGTCCATGCCACGAAGCAGATTCTGGACACCTGGGGCGAGGACGGCTGGGAGCTGGTCCAGGTCGTGCCCGGGCCGAACAACCCCGAGCAGCTCGTCGCCTACCTGAAGCGCGAGAAGCAGGCATGAGCGGGGCTGTCGAGGCCCGCCTCGCCGAGCTGGGCCTGACGCTGCCGGACGTCGTGCCGCCGCTGGCCTCGTACCAGCCGGCCGTCCAGTCCGGTGTGTACGTCTACACCGCGGGACAGCTCCCGATGGTGGAGGGCAAGCTCGCCGTGACCGGCAAGGTCGGCGCCGAGGTCACCCCGGAAGAGGCCAAGGAACTGGCCCGCACCTGCGCGCTGAACGGCCTGGCCGCGATCAAGTCCGTCGCCGGTGACCTCGACCGCATCGCGCGCGTCGTGAAGGTCGTCGGCTTCGTGGCCTCCGCCCAGGACTTCACGGGCCAGCCCGGCGTGATCAACGGCGCGAGTGAGCTGCTCGGCGAGGTGCTCGGCGAGAAGGGCGTGCACGCGCGCAGCGCCGTGGGCGTGGCCGTACTGCCGCTCGACGCGCCGGTCGAGGTCGAGTTCCAGGTGGAGCTGACGTCTCCGTAGGGCGTGAGCTGACGTCTCCTAGGGCGTGAGCCGACGTCTCCGTAGGGCGTGCTCGCGCCGCTCGGGCAGGCGTGATTGTTGCCTCTCGAACATCAGCGCACCAGGGGATAGCCTCCGCCCATGGCAAATGGGCAGTGGTATCCCCCGGAGTGGCCCGACCGCATCCGCGCCCTCGCGAGCGGTGAGCTGACTCCGGCGGCCCCGCGCCGCGCCGCGACCGTCATGCTGCTCAGGGAAGGGCAGAGCGGGCAGGACGGGCGGGAAGGCCGGGACGCGACGGGGCACGGCGCGAAAGGCGCGCCTGAAGTACACATGCTGCGCAGACGCGCCTCCATGGCCTTCGCCGGGGGCGCGTACGCGTATCCGGGCGGGGGCGTCGACCCGCGCGACGACGACCACCTGGTGCGCTGGGCGGGGCCCACGCGCGCGTGGTGGGCCGCCCGGCTCGGCGTCGACGACGAGGCCGCGGCCCAGGCGATCGTCTGCGCGGCGGTCCGTGAGACGTACGAGGAGGCGGGCGTGCTGCTCGCCGGCCCCACTCCGGAGACCGTCGTCGGTGACACCACGGGGGAGGACTGGGAGGCGGACCGCGAGGCGCTGGTCGCCCGCGACCTGTCCTTCGCGGACTTCCTGGACCGCAGGGGGCTGATCCTGCGCAGCGACCTGCTCGCGGCCTGGGCCCGCTGGATCACTCCGGAGTTCGAGCCCAGGCGCTACGACACGTTCTTCTTCGTGGCGGCGCTTCCGGAGGGGCAGCGCACGCGCAACGCCTCTACGGAGGCGGACCGTACCGTCTGGATCCGCCCGGCGGACGCGGCCGCCCGCTACGACGCGGGCGAACTCCTGATGATGCCGCCGACGATCGCCACGCTGCGGGCGCTGAGTGGCTACCGGACGCCTTCGGAGGCGCTCGCCGGGGCCTCGGCGCAGGACATGACCCCCGTGCTCGCCCAGGCTCGTCTCGAGGACGGCGAGCTGGTGCTGTCCTGGCCGGGCCACGGCGAGTTCACCAAGCGGATCGCCTCCGGCGGCGGACGGTGACGTTCATGGCCCCCCTCCCGCTCCGGCTCCGGCTCCCGCTCCCACCGCCGCGCGCCGCACGCCAGGCC
>NZ_WMBF01000327.1:0-7080 GCF_019400875.1 Streptomyces anatolicus
CGCGCAGGGAGAGCACCGGCGCCACACACGCGTCGGAGCCCTCGAAGACGGCCGTCCACTCCTCGCGCGTACGTTCCTTGAAGCGGGCGGCGACGGCCTCGCGCAGCTCGCCCCAGCGGGCCAGGTCCTTGCGGGCGGGCGCCATCTCGGCGAGGCCGAGCAAGGCGATGAACTCGTCGTAGAACTGCTGCTCCAGGGCGCCCACGGCCATGTGACCGCCGTCGGAGGTCTCGTAGTTGCCGTAGAAGGGGCAGCCGCCGTCGAGGAGGTTGGCGCCGCGCCGGTCCTGCCAGCCGCCGGCCGCGAGCATGCCGTGGATCATCGCGGAGAGGTGGGCGGCGCCGTCGACGATCGCGGCGTCCACGACCTGGCCCTCGCCGTGCACGCGCGCGTGGGTGAGCGCGGCGAGGACGCCGACGACGAGGTAGAGCGAGCCGCCCGCGTAGTCGCCGACGAGGTTCGCGGGGATCGCGGGCGGTTCGCCGGGATCGCCGATCATGCCGAGGGTGCCGGTGATCGCGATGTACGCGATGTCGTGCCCGGCGCGCTGGGCGAGCGGGCCCTCCTGGCCCCAGCCGGTCATCCGGCCGTAGACGAGCCGCGGATTGCGCGCGTGGCAGGCCTCGGGGCCGACGCCGAGGCGCTCGGCCACGCCGGGGCGGTACCCCTCGATGAGGATGTCGGCGCGCTCGACCAGGTCGAGGACCTGGGCAGCGCCGCCGTCGGCCTTCAGGTCGACGATCACCGAGCGTTTGTTGCGGTTGGTGACGTCGTAGGTCGGGTCGATGGCGAGGCCGCCGCCGCCCGGACGGTCCACACGCACGACATCGGCTCCGAGGTCGGCCAGGAGCATGGCCGCGAACGGGCCGGGCCCGATGCCCGCCAGCTCCACCACGCGCACCCCGGCGAGCGGCCCGTTAACGCCCCTGTCCGGCACTGCCATTGAGCCCCCAGCCGCTATGACACAACTGATGTAACACCAGTGATGCTAAGAACGTGTTCCACTGTGCACAAGCCCCTGACGAGCAAGCGCTTAGCCAATCTTGGACCGCGGAGGCTCCGGCCGGCTCGGCGGACGTGCTCCGCGCCGGGGGCACACGCGCCGGGCTCCGGTGGTGCGCGCTAGCCTCGGCCACCACGACCGGACGGACGTACGGCGAGAGGTGCCATGAACACTCACCAGAGCGAGACCAGTGGCGACACCACGACCGGCGAGAAGAAGCGTCGCCCCTACGACGTCGTGCTCTTCGGAGCGACCGGCTTCGTGGGGATGCTCACCGCGGAGTATCTGGCCGCGCACGCGCCCAAGGAGGTGCGCTGGGCCCTCGCGGGGCGCGACACCACGAAGCTGGCGAAGCTGCGCGAGCACCTGGCCGCCATAGACCCGGCCTGCGCCGAACTCCCCCTGGTGCGGGCCGATGTGGCCGACCCGGAGTCGCTGCGGGAGATGGCCGCCCACGCGCGCGTGGTCGCCACGACCGTCGGCCCCTATCTGACGTACGGGCAGGAACTGGTCGCCGCGTGCGCGGAGTCGGGCACGGACTACGTGGATCTGACGGGCGAGCCGGAATTCGTCGACCTGATGTATGTGCGGCACGACGCCCGCGCGCGGGAGACCGGCGCGCGGCTCGTGCACGCGTGCGGTTTCGACTCGGTCCCGCACGACCTGGGCGTGTACTTCACGGTGAAGCAGCTGCCGGAGGGCGTGCCGCTGCGGGTCGACGGGTTCGTACGGACCAACGGGCAGTTCTCCGGCGGCACTTTCGCCTCCGCGCTCAACCAGTTCGGCCGGGCCCCGCAGATGCTGGCCGCCGCCAAGGAACGGCGGCGCCACGAGTCCCGCCCGGCGGACCGCAAGGCGTACGCGCCGCCGAGCCCACCGCGGTACGCGGGCGAGGTCGGCGCCTGGGCGCTGCCGCTGCCGACGATCGACCCGCAGGTGGTGCAGCGCTCGGCGCGGGCCCTGGAGCGGTACGGCCCGGACTTCCGCTACCGGCACTACGCGGCCGTACGGACGCTGCCCATGGCGCTGGGCGGCACGCTCGCCGTCGGCGGTCTGCTGGCGGTCGCGCAACTGGCGCCCGCGCGGCGGTGGCTCTCAGGCCGGCTGAAGCCCGGTGACGGCCCGAGCCAGGAGCGGCGGGCCAAGACGTGGTTCTCGGTGCGGTTCATCGGCGAGGGCGGCGGCAAGCGGGTCTGCACCGAGGTCTCGGGCGGCGACCCGGGGTACGACGAGACGGCGAAGATGCTGGCCGAGTCGGCGCTGTGCCTGGCCCTTGACGCGCTGCCGCCGTCCGCCGGGCAGGTGACCACGGCCCAGGCGATGGGCGACGCGCTCCTGGCACGGCTGGAGGCGGCGGGACTCGTCTTCCGGGTGGCGTCCGTGCGCTAGAGCCCGTGACTGGTGTCCCCCGAGGGGTATGAGCCAAGCCCCTCGGGGGTGTGCCGCGTTCGCTCACTCCGCCGATCCGAGGTTGGCGCGTTGGTTCGCGTGGAAGCGCGCCTTCTTCTGGCGGTTCCCGCACGTGTTCATGTCGCACCATCTGCGGGTGCGGCTCCGGCTGGTATCGAAGAAGGCGGCTCGGCAGGTCGGCGAGGCGCACAGGGCCAGCTTCCCGTCGCGTTCGCCCGCGATGACACTGATCGCGTCGGCGGCGATCACGCCGAGGGCGTCCTCCACGCGGGAGGCCGAGCCGAGCAGCCACCGCCGCTTGCCCTCGGGCGTCAGGACGGCCGCGGCCCGGCCCTGAGCGCTGCGGTCATTGATGACCTGGACAGCGGAGGCAGGGAGTGCGTCCTGGACCGCGGCCGCCGTCGCGGCGGCGTGGATCGACTCCCTCAGCTCCCGGGCTCGTTCGAGCTGCGCCGTGGTGCAGGACGCGACGGCGAGGCCGTTCACCGCCAGCCAGTCGACGAGCCGCTGCGGCGTGGGAATGCGCTCCACGGCGTTGCCATGACGCTCCGACAGAGTCCCCGTGAAGCTGGTCGCCAGCACATTACCGAGGCGGAAGTCAGGGAACTCAGCGCGCATGGAACCACCTTAGCCGGTTGCACGCCGCCGCGAGGGCACGGTAGAACCGTCTTAGCCGGTTCGCCCTGGAGCGCGTCAGTCCGCGGCCGGCTCCGCTACGGCCAGGAGGTCTCATGCCCCGCCCGACCGACGACGTGCAAGCATTCGAAGCCCACGCGACCGACGCCGACCTCGACGATCTGCGCGCCCGGCTGGCCGCGGCGCGGCTGCCGGAGGCCGAGACGGTCCCTCGCGCCGCATCCGGCCCGCGCCGGTGGGAGCAGGGCGTTCCGCTCGCCGACCTCGTCGACCTCGTGGAATACTGGCGCACCGGGTACGACTGGCGGTCGTTCGAAGCGCGGCTTGACCGGATCGGCCAGTTCCGTACGTCCGTCGACGGCCTGGGAATCCACTTCCTGCACCGTCGCTCCGCGCGCGCGGACGCCACTCCGCTGATCCTGACGCACGGCTGGCCGGGCAGCGTCGCCGAGTTCATCGATGTGGTGGACGAGTTGGCGGATCCGAAGGACGCGGACGCGCCGGCGTTCCACGTCGTGGTCCCGTCGCTGCCGGGCTTCGGCCACAGCGACAAGCCGGCCACCACCGGGTGGGGAACCGAGAGGATCGCGGCCGCATGGGTGGAACTGATGGGAAGGCTCGGCTACGACAAGTTCGTGGCCCACGGCGGCGACTGGGGAGGCGTGATCACCACGATCCTCGGCGGCCGGTTTCCGGAGCAGGTGCTCGGCATCCACACGACGCTGGCGCAGGCACCGCCCGGCCTGACGACGGACGGGCTGACGGCGGCCGAGCGCGCGTGGGCCGAGGAGACCCGTGACTTCTGGCGCCACCGCACGGCGTACGCGAAGCAGCAGGCGACCCGGCCGCAGACCATCGGCTACTCGCTCGTCGACTCACCGGTCGGGCTGCTCGCCTGGATACTCGACAAGTTCGCCGAGTGGACGGATACCGAGGACAGTCCGTTCGAGACTGTCTCCCGGGACAGGGTCCTCGACAACGTCACCCTGTACTGGCTGACAAGGACCGGCGCGTCGGCGGCCCGCATCTACCACGAGAGCCACGACTCGCTCGACCCCGGCCTTCGGGTCGACGTGCGGGCGGCGATCACCACGTACCCCCGCGACATCGAGAAGTATCCGCGCGCCTGGGCCCAGGAGCGGTTCCGGCAGATCGTCCGCTGGAGGGCGGCCGGGGCCGGGGGGCATTTCCCGTCGCTGGAGGTTCCCGAGTACTTCGTCGAGGATCTGCGGGACGGGCTCGCGGCAGTGCTGGCCGCCCATCGGCCGTAGCCGCCCGCCCTCCGTACCGCCATGTCAGGCCGGTACGGAAGCCGGGCGGCGCGCACCTGGAGGGGAATCAGGCGACCGGTACCGGGTACGTCGGGTACTCCACGCCGGAGACGTGCTGGACGACGCGGATGACCTGGCAGGAGTAGCCGAACTCGTTGTCGTACCAGAGGTAGAGGATCGCGTTGTCGCCGTCGACCTTGGTCGCGCCCGCGTCGACGATCGAGGCGTGGCGCGAGCCGATGAAGTCGTTGGAGACCGCGTCGGGGGCGCTGGTGAAGTCGATCTGGCGCTTGAGCGGCGAGGTCAGCGAGACGTTGCGGAGGTAGTCGAGGACTTCTTCGCGGGTGGCCTCGCGGCCGAGCGTCAGGCTGAGGATCGCGATCGAGACGTCCGGCACGGGGACGCGGATCGAGCTGCCGGTGATCGGCGCCTTCAGGTCCGGCAGCGCCTTGGCGACGGCGGAGGCGGCGCCGGTCTCGGTGATCACCATGTTGAGCGGCGCGGAGCGGCCGCGGCGGTCGGCCTTGTGGTAGTTGTCCAGGAGGTTCTGGTCGTTGGTGAACGAGTGGATGGTCTCCACGTGGCCGCGCAGCACGCCGTACTCGTCCGCCATCGCCTTGAGCGGCGGGACGATCGCGTTGGTGGTGCAGGAGGCGCAGGACAGGATCCGCTCGTCCGGCTTGATCGTGTCGTGGTTGACGCCGTGCACGATGTTGGGCACGTCGCCCTTGCCCGGGGCGGTCAGGACGACCTTGTCGACTCCGGGGCGCAGGTGCTTGGAAAGACCCTCGCGGTCGCGCCACTTGCCGGTGTTGTCGATGAGGATGGCGTTCTTGATGCCGTACGCGGTGTAGTCGACCTCAGAGGGGTCGTTCGCGTAGATGACCTTGATCTCGTTGCCGTTGGCGATGATCTTGCTGTTCGCCTCGTCGACGGTGATGGTGCCCTGGAACTGGCCGTGGATGGAGTCGCGGCGCAGCAGCGAGGCACGCTTGACGATGTCCTCGGCGGCCCGCTCCCCTCCCCCGCGTACGACGATGGCGCGCAGCCGCAGGCCGTTGCCGGAGCCGGCCTTCTCGATGAGCAGGCGGGCGACGAGGCGGCCGATGCGGCCGAAGCCGTAGAGCACGACGTCGCGGCCCTCGCGGCGCTCGATCTTGTTGGCACCCGTGGCGCCCGCGACGGCCTCGGCGGTGAACTCGGAGACCGAAAGGCCGCGGTCGTCGCTGCGGTACGTCGCGGCGAGCATGCCGATGTCGATCTGCGACGGGCCGAGGTCGAGCGCGGCGAGAGCCTGGAGGAAGGGCAGCGTCTCGGTGACCGACAGTTCCTCGCCGGCGATCTGGCGGGCGAACCGGTGGGTCTTGAGGATGCTGACCACCGACTTGTTCACCAAGGAGCGGCTGTGCAGCAGGACCGTCACGTCCCGCTCGCGGTGCAGCTTCCCGATGATCGGGATCATCGACTCCGCGATCTCCTCGCGGTGCTTCCAGTTGGTGAACGAGTCGTCGTTGACAGTCACAGGTTTCTCTTTCGAGCTAGGCGGCGCTCATATGCTAACCCGCTCTTCTTTTGATCGTTCACCGGGCCGCTCCACGCCCCTCACCTGGCCGCTTCCCGCAGGGCGGCCCGGCACAGCGCGTCCGCGCGGCGCGTGGATTCGGGCAGGCGGTAGCGGGGGGTGAGGCGCAGCGCGTGGGCGCAGGCGTTGTCGAGCGTCACCCGGTGGCCCGCCGAGACGAAGACCGGCTTCACGCCCTCGCGGGTGCGCAGCGCGCGGCCCACCTCCTCGGCGCCGTCCAGCAGGGGCGAGGCGCTGCCGCGGGGCGCGGCCGGAGCCTCGTACGCGAAGGTGAAGGGGTTCTTCGCCACGCCCATCGTCGCCAGTCCCGTCAGGACGCCGAGGTGGCTCGCGAGGCCGAAGCGGCGCGGATGCGCGACGCCGTAGCCGTCGCAGACGACGAGGCCCGGGTCGGCGCCGAGCCGGGAGAGCGCGGCGAGGACGGCCGGGATCTCCCGGAAGGCGAGCAGGCCCGGCACGTAGGGGAACGCCACGGTGCCGACGGCCGTCGCCTCCTCGATCACGTCGAGCGTGGCCGCGTCGAGCACGACGACGGCCGCGGCGACGACATCCCGCTCGTCGTCGTAGGCGACGTCCACCCCGGTCACGTGTCCGGCGCCGGGCGGCGGCCCCGCCTCGTCGAGGACGACGCGGCCACGCAGCTCGTCCTGAACGGCACGGGCCGCCTTCTCGTCGGTGGGCCAGTCGGCGGGCAGTGGGTAGCTGATCATGGTGCGGGCCAGCCTAGTGGGGCGCACTTTCGGCGCCGACCGGCATCAAGGGCGCGTAAAGATTGCCGGAATCAGGCAATGTGGCGTGTCGTACCCGCATGTCATGATCTTCCCGTACCGAGGTGAACGGCATGACGGGGGAAGTGGTCCGATGACGGTTTTTCTGGGTCTCGGCATCGCGGGGATCGTGCTGCTGGTGCTCTCGCTCGTCCTCGACGGAGTGCTCGAAGGGCTCTTCGGGGGCGCGGGGGTGCTGGACGGGCTCTTCGACGGGCTCCTCTCACTGCCGGTCGTCGCCGGGTTCGTGTCCATGCTCGGCTTCGGGGGAGCCATCGTGCTCGGCACGACCGGTCTCGGCGCGGGCCCCGCCACCGCCGCGGGCGCCTGCGCCGGGCTCGGGGCGGGCTGGCTCACCTTGAAGGTGACCCGCGCGCTGATGCGCGACCAGACCACGGCCACGCCACGCGG
>NZ_WMBF01000328.1:0-7072 GCF_019400875.1 Streptomyces anatolicus
GGCCTGGGGTCGTCGCGGAGGTTGGGGCTGCCCGCGGTCGGCTGCGTCGGCATCGTGCGGGCCGCGGGCACGGACGGCAGCGGGACGCCGACCGGCACCGGGCGGGGCGCCGTGGTCGTGGCGGTCGGCGCCGGGACCTCCGTCGCGCGCTCCGCCTCGGCCGCCGCCTGCGTCGTGGCCCGGCGCGCGCCGTAACGGCGGTGGACGGCCTGCTTGGTGACCCCGAGGGCCGAGCCGACCGCGTCCCACGAGAAGCCGAGCGAGCGGTCGAAGTCCACCGCCGCGGTGACCAGCGTCTCGACGCTGTCCCGCAGCTCCTGGGCGAGGCGGACGGTCGGGGCGGGGGCCCGCCCGTACACGACGAAGCCCGCCGAGGGGCTGGAGCGGCGCGGGCGGTAGACGTTTCCGAGCTGGGCGGTGAGCGTACGCAGCGCGTCCACCTGCCGGCGGACCCGCTCGATGTCCCGCACCAGGAGGTGCAGGCTGGCCCGTGCCTGGGCGTCGTGGGTTGCGTGGTCGGCCATGAACAAGCCTCTCGAACCGGCGTGGAAAAGGATCGGGCCGCACCCGCGGCCCACGTTGGTCAACTCTTTCTTGACCAACGCGCTAGCTCGTGAGGGGTCACGGTGCAGGGGCGTATGCGCATATGCACGGGGCGCGCGCCACTTCGTACGCCCCCAGGGCCGTCAACGCGAGTCACCGGCGCGACCGCTTGGGCGGGGCCCCGAGGCGGCCCATAGACTGGTGCGCTGCCGCCGCTCCCACCAGAGATCCGAGGTACCACCCAGTGAAGCTCGTCTTCGCAGGCACTCCCGAGGTCGCCGTCCCCGCGCTGGACGCCCTGATCGCCTCCGACCGGCACGAGGTGGCCGCCGTCGTGACCCGCCCCGACGCGCCCGCGGGCCGGGGCCGCAGGCTCGTGGCGAGCCCGGTCGCGGAGCGCGCGCAGGAGGCGGGCATCGAGGTGCTGAAGCCCGCGAAGCCGCGCGACGAGGAGTTCCTTGCCCGGCTGCGGGAGATCGGGCCGGACTGCTGCCCCGTGGTCGCCTACGGCGCGCTGCTCCCCAAGGCCGCCCTGGACGTGCCGGCCCGCGGCTGGGTCAATCTGCACTTCTCGCTGCTGCCCGCCTGGCGCGGTGCCGCACCCGTGCAGCACGCGGTGATGGCGGGCGACGAGATCACCGGCGCGTCGACGTTCCTCATCGAACAGGGGCTGGACTCCGGGCCGGTGTACGGCACGGTCACGGAGGAGGTGCGGCCCACCGACACCAGCGGCGACCTGCTCACCCGGCTCGCCTTCGCGGGCTCGGGGCTGCTCGTCGCGACCATGGACGGCATCGAGGACGGCAGCCTCAAGGCGGTCCCCCAGCCCGCCGACGGCGTCACCCTCGCCCCGAAGATCACCGTCGAGGACGCCCAGGTGGACTGGGCCGCGCCCGCCCTGCGCGTCGACCGCGTGGTGCGCGGCTGCACCCCCGCGCCCGGCGCCTGGACCGTCTTCCGCGGCGAGCGGCTGAAGCTCGTCCAGGCGGCGCTCGTGCCCGACCGCACGGACCTCGCGCCCGGCGAGCTGTCCGCCGCCAAGAACAACGTGTACGTCGGTTCCGGCTCGCACGCCGTCGAGCTGCTCTGGGTCCAGCCGCAGGGCAAGAAGCCGATGCGGGGCGCGGACTGGGCGCGCGGGGTGCGGATCGCCCCCGGTGAGCGCGTGGGGGACAGCGACGTACGCTGAGTAGGTTCGACCCATCCAGCAGCGGAGCACCTTTGAACGACCAGCCGAACCGGCCTCCCCGCAAACCCTCCGGCAAGGCGGGCGGCAAGCCCGGGAATTCTGGTAAGCCGGGCAAGCCCTACCGCCGGCCCCAGAAGGACCCCGTCCGCTTCCTCGCCTTCGAGGCGCTGCGGGCCGTGGACGAGCGTGACGCGTACGCGAACCTCGTCCTGCCGCCCCTGCTGCGCAAGGCCAGGGAGAAGGAGGGGCCCGAGAAGTTCGACGCACGGGACGCGGCGCTCGCCACCGAGCTGGTCTACGGCACGCTGCGCCGCCAGGGCACGTACGACGCGATCGTGGCGGCCTGCATCGACCGGCCGCTGCGTGAGGTCGACCCGCCGGTGCTCGACGTGCTCAACCTGGGCGTGCACCAGCTGCTCGGCACCCGCATCCCCACGCACGCCGCCGTCTCCGCCTCGGTGGAGCTGGCGCGCGTGGTGCTCGGCGACGGGCGGGCCAAGTTCGTCAACGCCGTGCTGCGCAAGGTCGCGCGGGACGACCTCGACGGCTGGGTGGAGAAGGTCGCGCCGCCCTACGACGAGGACCCCGAGGACCACCTCGCCATCGTCCACTCGCACCCGCGCTGGGTCGTCTCGGCGCTGTGGGACTCGCTCGGCGGCGGCCGCGCCGGGATCGAGGACCTGCTCGAAGCCGACAACGAACGCCCCGAGGTCACCCTCGTCGCCCGCCCCGGCCGCTCCACCGCCGACGAGCTGCTGGACTCCGTGGGCGAGGAATCGGCGCTGCCGGGCCGCTGGTCGCCCTATGCCGTGCGGCTCACCGAGGGCGGGGAGCCCGGACTTATCGACGCGGTGCGCGAGGGCCGCGCGGGCGTGCAGGACGAGGGCAGCCAGCTCGTCGCGCTCGCCCTGGCCAACGCCCCGGTCGACGGGCGCGACGAGAAGTGGCTCGACGGCTGCGCGGGGCCGGGCGGCAAGGCGGCCATGCTCGCCGGGCTCGCCGCCGAGCGGGGCGCGACGCTGCTCGCCGCCGAGAAGCAGCCGCACCGGGCCGGTCTCGTCGCGCAGTCGCTCGCCGGCAACCCCGGCCCGTACCAGGTCATCGCCGCCGACGGCACCCGCCCGCCGTGGCGCCCCGGCACCTTCGACCGGGTCCTGATGGACGTGCCCTGCACCGGGCTCGGCGCGCTGCGGCGCCGTCCGGAGGCCCGCTGGCGCCGCCGCCCGCAGGACCTGGAGGGCTTCGCCCCGCTCCAACGCGGCCTGCTGCGCACGGCGTTGGAGTCCGTGCGCGTGGGCGGCGTCGTCGGCTACGCCACCTGCTCGCCGCACCTCGCCGAGACCCGCGCGGTCGTCGACGACGTCCTCAAACAGACCGGGGGCGGCGAACTGCTCGACGCGCGACCGCTGCTGCCGGGCGTCCCGGCGCTGGGCGAGGGCCCCGACGTACAGCTGTGGCCGCATCTGCACGGGACGGACGCGATGTATCTGGCGCTGATCAGGCGCACCGCCTGAGCCGGCCGCCGCGACCATACCCTGAACTCGGCGCGGGCGTACGCGAGTTGGGTGGGAGCGGGGGAGAGCGGCGGGTGGGTGCCGGTCGCCGGACGGTGGTACGCCGCCGTCCGGCGCGGGGCGCGTGGCGGACCAGCGCGGGGCACGCGACGTACCGGCGCGGGGCGTGTGGCGGGTCGGCGCGGGAGGCGCCGTGACCACCGCTCGGACCGCGGTCGGCGATACGCGCCCGGCATGGCAGGCTTGGGGCATGGCCGTCCAGATCAATCCCAGCATCCTGTCCGCCGACTTCGCCCGCCTTGCCGATGAGGCGAAGTCCGTTTCGGGCCCAGAGGGCGCCGACTGGCTCCACGTCGACGTGATGGACAATCACTTCGTCCCGAACCTCACGCTCGGCGTGCCGATCGTGGAGTCGCTGGCCCGCGCGACGGACACGCCCCTGGACTGCCACCTGATGATCGAGGACCCCGACCGCTGGGCCCCGCAGTACGTCGAGGCGGGCGCCGGGTCCGTGACCTTCCACGCGGAGGCCGCCGCCGCCCCCGTCCGCCTCGCCCGCGAGATCCGCGCCAAGGGCGCCCGCGCCTCCATGGCACTGAAGCCGGCGACGCCCATCGAGCCGTACGAGGACCTGCTCCCCGAGCTGGACATGCTGCTGATCATGACGGTCGAGCCGGGCTTCGGCGGCCAGGCGTTCCTCGACATCATGCTGCCCAAGATCCGCCGCACCCGTGAGCTGATCAGCAAGCACGGGCTCCAGCTCTGGCTCCAGGTCGACGGCGGGGTCTCCGCCGACACCATCGAGCGCTGCGCGGAGGCCGGGGCCGACGTCTTCGTCGCGGGCTCCGCGGTCTACGGCGCCACGGATCCGGCGGAAGCGGTACGTTCATTGCGTACCCAAGCGGCGGCAAAGACCGCGTCAAGTGCCTGGGCATGCGACCACTGAACCACGGGAACGTGAACGCAGTCCCTCAGGGCTGATCAACTAGGCCGGATCTGCAAGGATGAACGGCGAACCCAGTTTGTGAACAGCAGTGAGGAGAGCGCCGTGTCGGCCATGTCGGCGGGTCGGTCAGCCATGCGGATGGGACCCGCGGAGCTGGTGCAGGCGGCGGCCATGGCCCGCCGCTTCTACCTCGAGGGCAAGTCCAAGATCCAGATCGCCGAGGAGTTCGGCGTCAGCCGCTTCAAGGTGGCCCGGGTCCTGGAGACCGCCCTGGAGCGGGATCTCGTACGCATCGAGATCCGGGTCCCAGCGGAACTGGACGCCGAGCGCTCGGACGCGCTGCGCGCCCGCTACGGCCTGCGGCACGCGGTCGTGGTGGAGTCACCCGCGCCCACCGACGAGACCGAGGACTCGCCCGACCCCGAGAACCTCGGCGAGGTCGCGGCGGACCTGCTCGGCGAGCTGGTCACCGAGGGCGATGTGCTCGGCCTCGCCTGGGGGCGCTCCACGATCCACATGGCGGCGGCGCTCGACCAGCTGCCGCCGTGCACGGTCGTGCAGTTGACCGGTGTCTACGACGCGGGGACCGCCGAGCGCGGCTCGGTCGAGGCCGTGCGCCGGGCCGCCCAGGTCTCCGGCGGCGAGGCGCACCCCATCTACGCGCCGATGCTGCTGCCCGACCCGGCCACCGCCGCGGCGCTGCGGAACCAGACCGGGATCGCCCGCGCCTTCGAGTATTTCGACAAGGTCACGGTCGCCGCGGTCTCCATCGGCTCCTGGGAGCCGGGCATCTCCACCGTCCACGACATGCTCAGCGACGAGGAGCGGGCGCACTACGCCTCGCTGGGCGTCGCGGCGGAGATGTCCGCCCATCTGTTCGACGCCGAGGGGCGCCGGGTCGGGCGGGACCTGGGGGAGCGGTGCATCACCGTCGAAGCCGATCGGCTTCGACGGATTCCTGAGGTCGTCGCCATCGCCGGCGGACAGCGGAAGGCCGCCGCCATCGACGCGGTGCTTCGGTCGGGGCTCGTGACCAGCCTGGTCACGGATACCGCCGCCGCTGACCAGCTGCTGGTGGCGGGGCCCGCGCCGCGGCCCGCGCTCGACCGGGCGGATCCGGACGGCAGCTGATTCCCCGCGGGTGCGTGGGGGCTTGGCGCACGGTTCCCCGCGCCCCTTCGGGGCACTGCCCTTTGGATGATTCGACCAGGGGGGTCCCGGGCTGCCTGGGTGATCGTCCCAGGAGGCGCACGGCCTGCGGCATGGGAGAATGAAGTACGTGCTTTTCCCTCGGCCTAACTGTCCGGGGGCCACCTCTGATCGACTGGGATGAGCAGCACGTGCGCTTCCTCAATGACATCCAGCCTGCGTACGACCTGACGTACGACGACGTCTTCATGGTCCCGAGGCGCTCCGCCGTCGGCTCCCGCCAGGCTGTCGACCTCGCTTCGCCCGACGGCACGGGCACGACGATCCCGCTGGTCGTCGCCAACATGACCGCCATCGCCGGGCGCCGCATGGCCGAGACCGTCGCCCGCCGCGGCGGCCTGGTGGTCATCCCCCAGGACATCCCGATCGAGGTCGTCACCGAGGTCGTCTCCTGGGTCAAGACGCGCCACCACGTCCTGGACACCCCGATCGTCCTGGCCCCCTCGCAGACCGTCGCCGACGCGCTCGCCCTGCTGCCCAAGCGCGCGCACAACGCGGGCGTCGTCGTCGACGCCGACCAGAAGCCGGTGGGTGTCGTCACCGACACCGACCTGACCGGTGTGGACCGCTTCACGCAGCTCTCCGAGGTCATGTCCAAGGACCTGCTCCTCCTGGACGCCGACATCGACCCGCGCGACGCGTTCAACAAGCTGGACCACGCCAACCGCCGGTATGCCCCCGCCGTGGACAAGGACGGCCGCCTCGCCGGCATCCTGACCCGCACGGGCGCCCTGCGCGCGACCCTCTACACCCCGGCCGTGGACGCCAACGGCGGCCTGCGCATCGCCGCCGCCGTCGGCATCAACGGCGACGTGGCGGGCAAGGCCAAGCAGCTGCTCGAAGCGGGCGTCGACACGCTCGTCGTCGACACCGCCCACGGCCACCAGGAGTCGATGATCGCCGCGGTCAGGGCCGTGCGCGGACTCGACCCGCAGGTCCCGATCGTCGCGGGCAACATCGTCGCCGCCGAGGGTGTGCGCGACCTGGTCGAGGCCGGCGCCGACATCATCAAGGTCGGCGTGGGCCCCGGCGCCATGTGCACCACGCGCATGATGACCGGCGTCGGCCGCCCGCAGTTCTCCGCGGTGCTCGAATGCGCCGCCGAGGCCAAGAAGTTCGGCAAGCACGTCTGGGCCGACGGCGGTGTCCGCCACCCGCGTGACGTCGCCATGGCGCTCGCCGCCGGTGCGTCGAACGTCATGATCGGTTCCTGGTTCGCGGGTACGTACGAGTCCCCGGGCGACCTCCAGCACGACGCCCAGGGCCGTGCCTACAAGGAGTCGTTCGGCATGGCCTCGGCCCGCGCGGTGCGCAACCGCACCAGCGAGGAGTCCGCGTACGACCGTGCGCGCAAGGCGCTCTTCGAGGAGGGCATCTCCACCTCCCGCATGTTCCTCGACCCGAGCCGTCCGGGCGTCGAGGACCTGATCGACTCGATCATCGCGGGTGTCCGCTCCTCCTGCACGTACGCGGGCGCGGCCTCCCTGGAGGAGTTCGCCGAGAAGGCCACGGTCGGCGTCCAGAGCGCCGCCGGGTACGCGGAGGGCAAGCCTCTGCACGCCAGCTGGAGCTAGTCGCCGCGCTGTGCGGATCGCGTGAGATCCGCGGGTCGTGGGGGCTGGTCGCGCAGTTCCCCGCGCCCCTGAAAGGCGGGCCGCGCCCCGTAAGGGG
>NZ_WMBF01000329.1:0-7062 GCF_019400875.1 Streptomyces anatolicus
CCCCCACCCCCCTGACACCCGCCACGCGCGCGTGGCCGTGCTGGCTCATCGCGTACGCCCTGCTCGGCGACGGAGTGCTGCGGAGCGCCGTCGCGGGCGGCCCCGACGGCCCCGGCGACCTCTGGGAGCCCGCCGTCGCCGCCGCCCTCGGCCTCGCCCTCGCCGTCGCCCCCGCGACCTGGTGCGCCCGGCTCTTCGCCGTACGGGCAAAGGGGCGGCTCGGGGCCAGCCGAGGACTCGATGAATTCGCCGCCTCCGTAAGGCCGCTGCTGCTCGGCGTCCTCGCGCTCTTCCTCACCGCCCTCGGGGCGTCACTCGCGACGGCGCAGGCGGTGACGGACGCCGTGACGGACGCGCTGTCCGGCAGCCCCGGCAGCCCCGGCAGCCCCACGCCACTCGCCGGGGCCGGCGCTCTGGGCGCCCTGCTGCTGCTCGCCCGGCTCCTCGGCGTGTACGGCTTCAGCCGCGCCCCCGCCCTGCTCCTCGGCGCCGCCGGGACCTGCGAAGTGGCGGCGCTCGCCCTGGTGTTCGCGGGGCGCCTGCCGGGCTGTGACGCGCTGGCGGCACCCGTCACGGCGGCCGTCGACACCTGGGGCCCCGGCATCGTCCCCGCCACCGCGTGCGGGGCCGCCGCCCTCGCCCTCCTGATCCACGCGGCCAGGACCCTGACCCTGGCCTCGGCCCACGCCGGCCCCGTCGCCGCGACGTAAGCCGCTTCCCACAGACCGACACGACCACTCTCCCGCGGGGCCGACACCGCGGGCCTGACCCCGTGACCCACGGCAACACCTCGAAGGAGAACACCAGATGACCACCCGCAGCCGTCTCCGCCTCCGAGCGGCCACCCCGGGAGGCGCCCGATGAGGGTGCTGCTGATCGGAGCCAACGGATACCTCGGCCGGTTCGTCGCAGACCGGCTGCTCGCCGACCCCGCGGTGCAGCTCACCGCCCTCGGCCGCGGCGACGACTCGGACGTACGGTTCGACCTCGCCAGCGGCAGCCCGGGCGCGCTCACGCGCTTCCTGGACGCCGTTCACCCGGGCGTCGTCATCAACTGTGCCGGCGCCACCCGCGGCGGAGCCCGCGAGCTGACCCGGCACAACACCGTCGCCGTCGCCACCATCTGCGAGGCCCTGCGCCGCAGCGGCTGCGGGGCGCGGCTCGTGCAGCTCGGCTGCGGCGCCGAGTACGGACCGAGCCAGCCGGGCTCCTCCACCGCGGAGGACGCCGTGCCGAGGCCCGGCGGGCCCTACGGCGTCAGCAAGCTCGCCGCGACCGAACTCGTGCTCGGCTCCGGCCTCGACGCTGTCGTCCTGCGGGTCTTCTCGCCCGCCGGGCCCGGCACGCCCGCCGGGTCACCGCTCGGGCGGCTCGCCGAGGCCATGCGGCGCGCGATGCAGGCGGGCGACGGCGAGCTGAAGCTCGGCGGCCTCGGTGTGCAGCGGGACTTCGTCGACGTACGCGATGTGGCGCGGGCCGTGCACGCGGCCTCGCTCTCCGCCGCCCAGGGCATCGTGAACATCGGCGCGGGCCGTGCCGTGCGGCTGCGCGACGCGGCCGCCGTGCTCGCCCGCGTCGCCGGATACGGCGGCGCCCTGCACGAACTCGACCAGGTCCCCGTACGGGCCGCCATCGGCCACCCCCGCGGTGAAGCGGAGCACGCCCCGACCGCGTACCCCTACCCGGACGGCTGCGGCAGCTGGCAGCAGGCCGATGTGCGCACCGCACGCGACCGGCTCGGCTGGCGGCCCCGCATCAACCTCGAAGAGTCACTCGCCGACATCTGGATGGAGGCCGCGTGCCGCATCTGACCAGAACCACAAAGGGCGCTGCCGACACCGGCGTACGCACCGGATTCGGCATCCCCGGCTTCGCCCACCCGCTCGTCGCCCCCGTCGAATGGGGCGAACTCACCCGGCCGGGCACCCCTTTGAAGTGGGTTGTCCTGAATGTCGCGAACGGGCCGGGCGATCGGCCCGACCCGCACTGCCTGGAAGCGGCGGGACGCCTGCGGAACGCGGGCGTCCGCGTGCTCGGCCACCTCGACGCGCGCTACGGCGCACGCCCTTTCGGGGAACTCGTCTCCGACGCGCACCGCTTCCTCGACTGGTACCAGGTCGACGGCTTCTCGCTGGACCGCTGTCCCACGGAGCGGACCGCCCTCCCGGAGGTGCACAGGACCGTCACCACGCTGCGCGCCCTCGTCGACCACGCGCACATCGTGCTCGGCCACGGGACGCATCCGTACCCCGGATATGCCGAAACGGGCGACCAGTTGGTGACCTTCTCGGGCTCCTGGAGCGATTACCGCTGGTCACAGGTGGCGGAGTGGACGGCCGACTATCCGCCCGACCGCTTCTGCCACTTCGTGCACGGCATGCCGCGCGGGCACCTGGAGGAGGCGTTGCGCATCGCCCGCTGGCAGGGCGCCTCGACGATCTACTTCACCGACCGGGTGGACGGGGCGGGCGCGGGGGACCCCTGGGAGTGCCTGCCCGGTTACTGGGACGAAATCGTCTCGCGTATCGGAACGGGTGTCTCGGAATGAAGAGGGGCGTGGCAGTGTTACGGAGAGAACAACCGTTCCGAAATAACGACCAACGGAGTCCCCGTGTCGCTGCCACCCCTGGTCGAGCCCGCCTCTGAGCTCACCGTCGACGAGGTCCGCAGGTACTCCCGCCACCTGATCATCCCGGATGTCGGGATGGACGGGCAGAAGCGGCTGAAGAACGCCAAGGTGCTGTGTGTCGGCGCCGGTGGCCTCGGGTCCCCGGCGCTGATGTACCTGGCCGCGGCCGGTGTCGGCACGCTCGGCATCGTCGAGTTCGACGAGGTCGACGAGTCCAACCTCCAGCGGCAGATCATCCACAGCCAGGCGGACATCGGCCGCTCGAAGGCGCAGTCCGCGAAGGACTCGGTCCTCGGCATCAACCCGTACGTGAACGTGATCCTCCACGAAGAGCGGCTCGAGGCCGACAACGTGATGGAGATCTTCGGTCAGTACGACCTGATCGTCGACGGCACGGACAACTTCGCGACGCGCTACCTGGTCAACGACGCGTGCGTGCTCCTCAACAAGCCGTACGTGTGGGGCTCCATCTACCGCTTCGACGGCCAGGCGTCGGTCTTCTGGTCCGAGCACGGCCCCTGCTACCGCTGCCTCTACCCCGAGCCGCCGCCGCCCGGCATGGTCCCCTCCTGCGCCGAGGGCGGCGTGCTCGGCGTGCTGTGCGCGTCGATCGGCTCCATCCAGGTCACCGAGGCGATCAAGGTCCTCACGGGCACGGGTGAGCCGCTGGTCGGCCGCCTGATGATCTACGACGCCCTGGAGATGCAGTACCGCCAGGTCAAGGTCCGCAAGGACCCCGACTGCGCGGTCTGCGGCGAGAACCCCACCGTCACCGAACTCATCGACTACGAGGCCTTCTGCGGCGTCGTCTCCGAGGAGGCCCAGGAGGCGGCGGCCGGCTCGACGATCACTCCCAAGCAGCTCAAGGAGTGGATCGACGAGGGCGAGAACATCGAGATCATCGACGTCCGCGAGATCAACGAGTACGAGATCGTCTCGATCCCCGGCGCCAAGCTGATCCCCAAGAACGAGTTCCTCATGGGCACCGCCCTGGAGAGCCTGCCGCAGGACAAGAAGATCGTCCTGCACTGCAAGACGGGTGTCCGCAGTGCGGAAGTCCTCGCCGTCCTGAAGTCGGCGGGTTTCTCGGACGCGGTGCACGTGGGCGGCGGCGTGATCGGCTGGGTCCACCAGATCGAGCCCGAGAAGCCGGTCTACTAGGTCCATCAGGCGAAAGGCCCCGCACCATCCGGTGCGGGGCCTTCGTCATGTGCGGTCAGGACTCGCAGACCTTGCCGTCCTTCGGGGCCTTGCCGTTCAGCAGGTAGTCGTCGACCGTGTCGTCCACGCAGTCGCTGCCGTTGCCGTACGCGCCATGGCCCTCGCCCTTCCAGGTCATGTGGACGCCCACGCCCTTGCCCAGCTCGTCCGCCATCTTGCGGGCGCCCTCGTAGGGGGTCGCCGGGTCGCCGGTGTTGCCGATGACCAGGATCGGGGCCGCGCCCGGGGCGCTCACCTCGGGGGAGTCGTGCAGACCGGCCACCGGCCACTCGTGGCACCAGCCCGCCGTGTCCCAGGCCAGGAACTTCCCGAAGACCGGCGAGATCTCGCGGAACCGGTCCAGCCGCTTCTTGGCCTCCTCCGGAGTGGACCGCGCCTTGGCGTCCAGGCAGGAGATCGCCCGCTGCGCGTGGCTCTGCGTGCTGTACCGGCCGGAGGGGTCGCGTTCGTTGTACGCGTCGGCGAGCTGGAGCAGGGTCGAGCCGTCGCCCTTCTCGGCGTCCTGGAGGCCACGGGTGAGCATGGGCCAGGTCTGCTTGCTGTACAGCGTGACCAGGATGCCGGTGCTCGCCAGGGACTCGGTCAGCTTCCGGTCGCCCGACGTGCGCATCGGTTCGTCGTCGAGCCGGTCGAAGAGCTTCGCTATCTTCGCGGCGCCCGCCTTGGGGTCCTGGCCGCGGGACTTGAAGTAGTTCTCGAGGGCGCGCTGGAAGCCCCGCGCCTGGTTCTCCGCGTGGCCGACCGCGTCCGCGCTGGGGTCGACGACCGCGTCCATGGCGAGGCGGCCGACGCGCTTGGGGAACAGGTGCGCGTACGTACCACCCAGCTCGGTGCCGTACGAGATGCCCATGTAGTGCAGCTTGTCGTCGCCGAGGACCTGGCGCATGAGGTCCATGTCACGGGCGGCCTCGACGGTCGACACATGGCCGATGAGCTTCTTCGCGCCGCGCGCGCAGCCCGCCCCGAACTCCGCCGCGTCCTGGAAGTACGCCTTCTCCTCGGCCGGGGTGTCCGGCGTGAGGTCGACCTTCTCCTCGGCGGCCTGGGTCGCCTTGTCGTCACGGCAGCGCAGGCCCTCGCTGGCGCCGACGCCGCGCGGGTCGAAGCTCACCAGGTCGTACCGCTCGCGCAGCGAGCCGTACATGTCGGCGAAGGACGGCAGCCCGGAGACGCCCGAACCGCCGGGGCCGCCGAAGTTGAAGACGAGGGAGCCGATGCGGTCGCCCTTGCCGGTGGACTTGCCGCGGATCAGGGCGATGCCGATCGTCTCGCCGTCCGGCTTCGCGTAGTCCAAGGGGACCTTGAGCGTGGCGCACTGCCAGCCGGAGCCCGGCGCGGAGCCGCCTTTGGGAGCCTCGCAGCGGTCCCAGTCGAGCTTCTGGGCGGCGAGGCCCTTGCCGGCGCCCTTCTCGTCCTGCTTCCCCCGGCTCTTGCCGTCGTCGGAGGAACCGTCGCAGCCGACGGCGAGCCCCGCCACCAGAATTCCCGCGGCGGCCAGTGCCGCGGACCGTACATAACGCTGCATGAAGGCGCTTCCCCCCTTGGAAGACAGTCAAGCCATAGTAGGCGGGACCACTGACAGTGACCGGGGTGGGCCGTTCGAGGGATCAGGAGCAGACGGTTCCGGTCTTCGGGACGTCGCCGTCGAGGAGATAGCCGTCCACCGCGTCGCGCACGCACGTGTTCTTGCTGTCGTACGCCCCATGGCCCTCGCCCTTGTACGTCACCTCGACGCCGACGCCCTTGCCGAGGGCCTGCGCCATCTTGCGGGCGCCCTCGTAGGGGGTGGCCGGGTCGCCGGTGTTGCCGATGACGACGATGGGCGGCGCGCCCGCGGCGCCGACGTCCGGGTGGTCGGCCTGGCCCGCGACGGCCCAGTCGGTGCAGCCGACCATGCCCCAGGCCAGGTAGTCGCCGAACAGCGGCGACGCCTTGCGGAAGGCGGGCAGCTTCTCCTCGACGTACCGCGTGGAGTAGCGCGCCTTGTCGTCGGCGCAGTTGATGGCGACGTTGGCGGCCTGGATGTTGCTGTACTCGCCGTCCTCGTCGCGTCCGTTCATCGAGTCCGAGAGCGCCATCAGGATCCTGCCGTCACCGTCGTACGCCTCTTCGAGACCTTGGGTGAGGTATGGCCAGAAGTCCTTTGAGTACAGGGCTTGCAGGATGCCGTTGGTGGCCGCGGTCTGGGTCAGGTCGCGGGGCGGGAGGCCCGGGACCGGCTTGCTGTCCAGGTCTTCGAGGAACGTCGCGATCCTGTCCTTGACGTCCTTCTCGGTGTCGCCGAGCGGGCAGTCCTCGACCTTGGAGGTGCAGTCCTTCGCGAAGTTGTCGAGCGCGAGCTGGAACCCCTTGGCCTGGCCGAGCGAGCCCTCCCCCAGGGTCTCGGTGGGGTCGACGACCGCGTCGAAGACGGCCCTGCCCACCTTCTCGGGGAACAAGTGTGCGTAGACGCCGCCGAGTTCGGTGCCGTACGAGATGCCGAAGTAGTGCAGCTTGTCGTCGCCGAGGACCTGGCGCATCAGATCCATGTCGCGGGCCGCGTCGGTGGTGCGGACGTGGGGGAGCGTCTTGCCGGAGTTCTTGTCGCAGGCGCTGTTGAACGCCTTGACGTTCTCGACCAGCTTCTTCTTCTCGGCTTCGTCGTCGGGGGTGGAGTCCTGCTGGAAGTACTCGTCGAGCTGTTCGTCGTCCTCGCATTCGATTCCCGCGCTGCGGCCGACTCCGCGCGGGTCGAAGCTCACCAGGTCGTAGCGGGAGCGCAGCTTGGCGTAGTCCGAACCGAAGGCGGGCAGCGTGGTGACGCCCGAGCCGCCGGGGCCGCCGAAGTTGAAGACGAGGGAGCCGATGCGGTCGTCCTTGTCGCCGCTCGCGGCGGCCTTGATCAGCGCGATGCCGATCGTGTCGCCCTTCGGCTCCGCCCAGTCGAGAGGGGCCTTCATGGTGGCGCACTGCCACTCGGCGCCGCCGGGCAGCGGCGAGGGCGCCTCGCCCCCGCCCTCGGAGTCGGCGGGAGCGGGGCAGTCCTTCCAGTTCAGCTTCTGGGCCGACAGGTCCTCGTCCTTGGAGTCGCCGTCGCCGCCGCACGCCGCGAGCGTGGCGGACAGGAGCAGGGTGGCGGCGGCCAGGGCACGGGCGCGTGGCTGGGACTGTGAGGGCATGTGCCCATCCTGCGGGGGGTCCTGACGGGGCGCTCGGGGCGCGGGCCGTGTGGG
>NZ_WMBF01000032.1:0-26825 GCF_019400875.1 Streptomyces anatolicus
CCCGTCACCCACCCCGTGGTGCGCACGCACCCGGAGACCGGGCGGCGGACGCTCTTCGTCAACACCTCCTTCACCACGCACATCGTCGGCATGGACCGGGACGAGAGCGACCGGCTGCTGGGCTTTCTCGTGCGGCAGGCCCATGTGCCGGAGTACCAGGTGCGGTTCCGCTGGCAGGCGGGCGATGTCGCGTTCTGGGACAACCGCGCCACCCAGCACTACGCCGTCGACGACTACGCGCCGCATCGCCGGGTCGCGGAGCGGGTCGCGATCGCCGGCGACCGCCCGTACTGACGTCGGCCCGCGCCGAAACCTCGTTCCGCGTCGGCCTCAGCCCCGCAAGGCCAACTCCCAGCGGGTCTCGCCCTCATGGACCACGTCGGTGGCGGCGAGACCGGCCGCCGCCGCGACGGCCGCGGAGGCGGTGTGATCGGGATGGACATGCGCGACGACCGTCCGCGCGCCTTGCGATGCGAGCCAGGCCACCAGGCCCCGGGCGGCCTCCGAGGCGTATCCGCGACCCTGCCAGGGCGTCCCGACCACCCAGGCGATCTCGGCGAGGGGCCCGTTCGCGCCGGGGGTGATCGTCGCCTGTACGGTCCCGGCCAGGCGGGGCGGTCGGGCGTCGCGGAGCCGGATGACCCAGTTGCACCAGGAGACGCCCGGTTCGGGCGGGCCCGCGAGTATCCGCCGGTAGCGCTCGCGCAGTGCGTCGGCGTCGGCGGGGGAGCCGCCGATGAAGGTGTGCAGGGCCGGGTCGCCGAGTACGACCGCCATCTCGTCGGCGTGCTCGACGCGGAGCGGTACGAGGTCGAGCCGGGCCGTGCGGATCCGGGCGGGGGAGGGGTGCATGGCGGTCATTGTGCGGGAGCCGGCCGCTCAGGGGTCCGGCACCTCTTGACCGGGCGATCATGCGGCTCCTAGCCTCACGGATCACCGGTACCGGTAGCGGTAGCGGTACTGATTCCGATACCGGTACTGATTCCGATACCGATCCGACGCCGCGATCGCGCATACGAACTGGGGCCCCTGATGACGACCCCGCCCGCCGCACCACACGCCTCCGGTGGGGCCCTCGCCGGACTCAAGGTGCTCGATCTGTCCTGGGTCCTCGCCGGGCCCTACTGCGCGCAGATGCTCGCCGACCACGGCGCCGACGTCATCAAGGTCGAACCCCCGGCCGGTGACGAGACCCGGGGCTGGGGGCCGCCGTTCGTCGCGCCGGACACCTCCGCGTACTACCAGAACCTCAACCGCGCCAAGAAGAACATCGTCGTCGACCTGTCCGTGCCCGGGGGGCGCGACATCCTCGACACCCTGCTGTGCGGCACCGACGTCCTCGTCGAGAACTTCAAGGCGGGCACCCTCGCCAAGTGGGGCTACCCCGACGAGGAGCTGCGCCGCCGCTTCCCCGCCCTCATCCACTGCCGCGTCACCGGCTTCGGGACCGACGGTCCGCTCGGCGGGCAGCCCGGTTACGACGCCGTGCTCCAGGCGTACGGCGGTCTGATGAGCGTCAACGGCGAGCCGGACGGGCCGCCGCTGCGCGTGGGCGTGCCGGTCGTCGACCAGGTCACCGGCATCCTCGCCTTCTCCGGCATCCTGCTCGCCCTGCACGAACGCCACCGCTCGGGCCTCGGCCAGCTCGTCGACTGCACCCTCCTGGACACCGCGGTCAGCCTCCTCCACCCGCACTCGGCCTCGTGGCTCGCGAGCGGCACCGTGCCCCGGCGCACCGGCTCCGCGCACCCCACGATCGCCCCCTACGACTCCTTCGACGCCGCCGACGGGCCGGTCTTCGTCGCGGTCGGCAACGACCGGCAGTTCGGCGCGCTCACCGACGTGCTCGGAGTACCGGGGCTCGCGGCCGACCCCCGCTTCCGCACGAATCCGGAGCGCGTACGCCACCAAAGGGCCCTGCGCGCCGCCCTGGAGGAGGCCATCGCCGAGCGCGCTCGCGCCGAACTGGCCGCACAGCTCACCGCCCGTGGTGTCCCGGCCTCGCCGGTGCACGACGTCGCCGAGGCGCTGACCTCGCCGCAGGTACGCCACCGCGGCCTGGTCGTCGACTCCGGCGACTACCGCGGACTCGCCTCGCCCATCACCCTCTCCCGCACCCCGGCGCGGGTGCGCCCCGAGGTCCGGGCCGCCGGCGCGGACACACGCGACGTGCTCGACGCGGCGGGATACGACGGCGAGGCCATCGACAGAGCGGTCGACGACGGCGTCATACGACCGGCGGACCCTCCCTGAGCTGCGGGGACGGCTGATTGTCAGTGGCGGGTGCGAAGGTGACCGCCATGACACCACTGCTCCTGAGCGACATCGAGACGGCTGTGCGGGGTAGTTGGGGCGCGGATACCTACCCGCCGGACTCGACGAGCCCCTGGCCGCCCGACAACCCCGCCCGCGGCCAGTGCGGAGTCACCGCGCTCGTCCTGCACGACCTGCTGGGCGGCGACCTGATGCTCGGCGAGGTCCGCGTCGACGGTGTGCGCGTCGACTACCACTGGTGGAACCGCCTGGGCGCGGACCTGGAGATCGACCTCACCCGCGGGCAGTTCGCCCCGCACGAGATCGTGACCGAAGGCACTATCACCGCGAGACCACCGGAGATACGCCGCTGCCGCGAGGAGTACGAACTGCTGCGCACCCGCGTCCTGAAGCGGCTCGCCGAGCTTGCCCGGGGCCGGGGCGCGGACGCGGAGGTGCCGTGAGGGTCGGGACAAAACACTACGGCCCCCGGTGTCCTAGGACACCGGGGGCCGCCCCGCGTCCCGGCTGCCTTCCCCCACGAAAGGTCACCGGGACTCCCCTGAGTGTGGATCAGGGTTCAGATCTCGTCAGAAGGACAATGTGGCACCCTCCCCGAGACTCGCCTTCATCGTGCACCGGTTGGGGAAGGTGGCGGCCCAGCTGACGTGCTTGCCGTTCCAGACGCCGTTGACGGTCACCGTGACCGGTCGCCACTCCTTGGTGCAGATGGCGTCGGGCCTCTCGTTCACGAGGTTCGCGAACTGGCCTCCCACCTTCGTGAGTTCGGCACACGCGGCGGCCGGCGAGGGGTGGCTTCCTGCGGGCCGGGGCGCGCAGGTCAGCGTCACGGCGCGCTCGACCGCCGCGGAGTTGGCGTCCTCGCCCTGGCCAACCGTGAGCACCAGGGCAGACGGCGCGTAGAGGCTCTTGGGCCCGGGGGCCTCGGCCTGCGCGGTGCCTGATGTCGCGGCGAGGACGCAGGTGGCCGCCGCAGCGGTTGCCCCAATCGTCCTGAGGGTGCGACGCATGGTGGACTCTCCTTCGCTCGATGCGGTTGATGACTGCGGTGGGGAGTCTTGCCGGTGCGGAGAGTGAGTGCCATCCGGATGGTCGATTTCCGGATGTGTGCGTCCGGTGCGCGGTGCCCGTACGGGCGTTCGGGCAGCTCAGGAGCGGTGGGGTGGCCGTACGAGGGCTGTCCAGCATGTGGACTTTCGCGATTGGTATAAACGCTAACTACGCTCTGACCTGCGGAAATAAGAAATTGGTTCTTCCTTCGACCACTCGCATCGACCGGAAATCATCGCTGAACCGGGGTTAAATCGGGCCCTCCCGCGTCCTCTCCGCCCGTGACGGGTTGGCCGCCGTACCCTCGGTACTGATCAGTACGACGGTCGAAGCGGGCCCCAGACCCAACTCGCCCCGGCGCTCCGCGCTTCCCGCGCCGCTGAGGGCGGCGCGCACCCCGGCGAGGGAAGCGGCGCCGCACGGCCCGGAGGGGACGCCCAGGGCGGCCAGGTCGCGCTCGGCCGCCGCGCCGGCGACCTCGCTGACGGCCACCGCCGCGTCCAGGCCGTCGCGCAGCACGGGCCAGGCGAGCGAGGAGGGCGTGCCGCAGTTGAGCCCGGCCATCGCGGTGACGCCGGTCGTGACGCTGGTGAGGCGCCCCGCGCGGAGGCTGGCCAGCACGCAGGCGGCCGCCTCGGGTTCGACCGAGAGGAGCGCGGGAGGCGGGCCGGCCGTGGTGTCCGGTCGGCCGCGGTAGTGCGTCACGGCGGCCTGGGCGAGCGAGCCGACGCCCACGGGGACGGCGACCAGGGAGGGGTACTCGGCGCCCGCTGCGGCCAGTTGGGCGTCGACCTCGGCGAACAGCGTCTCGTACCCCTCGACGATCAGCGCGGGAATCTCCTCGTAGCCGTCCCACGCCGTGTCCTGGATCAGCAGCGCGCCCGGCGCCCCGGCCGCGTCCGCGGCCCCGCGCACCGCCGCGTCGTAGGAACCGGCCACGGCCGTGACCTCGGCGCCCTCGCCCTCGATGGCGGCCACCGCCGCCGGGTGGACGCCCTCGGGCACGAAGACGTGTGCGCGCTGGCCGAGTTGCCGCGCCATCCTGGCCACGGCCCGGCCGTGGTTGCCGTCGGTGGCGGTGACGAGGCACAGCGGCGCCCGGGCCGAGTCCGCCACCGTGCCGTTCTCACGCTCCGCCAGGATCCGGTGGATCGCCCAGGACGCGCCGAGCGCCTTGAACGCGGGCAGGCCGAGCCGGGCCGACTCGTCCTTGACGAAGACACGGGCCACCCCGAACTCAGCGGCCAAGGCCGGCAGTTCCCGCAGGGGCGTGGGTGCGTAGTCAGGCAGGGCCGTGTGGAACGGGTGCGCCTTCGCCGTGGGCGGCGCGCAGGTCCACTTCCGCGCGGTGGGACGCGCGTACCAGGGAAGGGAGGAGGGGTTTTCGGACACGAACTCAGCTCCGCGAGAAGGCCAGGACCGCCGCCAGGTTCATCGGCTGCCGCGTCGAGACGTAGATGTACGGTGCGCCCCCGTAGGAGTTCCGCAACTCGATGCGGAGCGCGGTCGGGACGTAGGAGCGCAGGAGCAGCAGCGCGTACGGATTCGCCCTCACCGTCCGCCACTCGAAGGCCTCCCGCTCGTCGAGGATCTCCGTCATGCCGAGCGCCTCGATCGGGATGGTCCGCTTGCCGACGACGAGGGAGCCCGGCGTCACGAGGATCCGCACCCTGCCGTGCGCGTGCACGATCGCGGCGGCCACCGCCATGCCGAGCGTGGCCACGGTCGCCGCGGCGACCGCACCGAAGGGAATCGCCCCGACCGCGAGTCCGGCTCCGCCCAGCACCACCAGGGCCCACCAGGAGCGGGGCACGCTCAGCCGCTCTTCGTAGATGTGCATGACCGAATCCTGGCAGGAGAGCCCACCGCCGCGAACACAGGGTTCGTCCAGAGGCAACGCGAAGGCGCTGGTTGCCGTCCTCGAAGAGGCAAGAGGGGCACATGAGTTCGTTTGTGTGTCCTGTGACGAATGATCAGGAGGAGGACCACTTTGAGACGTGTCTCAAGAGTGGCGACCACAGCGCTCGCGGTACTCGCGCTCGCGGCGGCGGTGTCCCCGGGGGCCGCCCACGCACTGCCGACCGCCGACGCCCCGCCACCCGCGTCGCCCACCCCGCCCGGCGACGACGACCGCCTTCCCGAGGGCTGGCGGCTGGCAGGCGAGGGCAGCGGCAGGGAACTGGTCTGGGCCTCGCCCGAACCGGTGCCCATGGGAGACGCCCGCGTCGAGTTCTACTCCGGGGACAAGCTCCTCGGCAGGCCCGACGCCGCGCAGGACCGCCGCTCCTTCCGGCTGCCGCTGAACGGCGCGCGCCTCGGCTCCGTGAAGAAGCTGCGCGTACTGGCCGGCGGGCGGCGCCTGGACGAGGCCGGATCCGGTGCCAAGCCGAGCACGCCCCGCCCGGTGTCCCCCGCGGCCCTGCCTCCCGCCAACGAGGTCGACCCCGGCAAGGCGGGCCGCTACCGCACCGTCAGCGGCGCGTACACCCTCAAGTCCGAGCGGCTGCCCGGCTTCCCGGAGCCCGTGGAGATGCGGGCCCACGTCGTCGGCCCCGCCGACGCGCCGGGCAAGCGCCCGCTCGCCCTGTTCCTGCACGGCCGCCACTACACCTGCTACGGCGCCGGGGACGGCGAGGGCGGCGGGTGGCCCTGCAAGGCGGGCACGAAGCCGGTGCCGAGCCAGGACGGCTACAAGCGGGCCCAGAAGCTGCTGGCCTCCCAGGGCTACGTCACGGTCTCCATAGCCGCCAACGGCATCAACGGCCAGGACCACCTCGCCGAGGACGGCGGCGCACAGGCCCGCTCCTCGCTGGTACGGCTGCACCTCGCCCGCTGGGCGGACTGGGCCGAGCAGCGGGAGACCGCCCCGAAGGCCGTACGCGACATCGCGCCCCCGGACCTGCAGCGGGTGCTCCTCGTCGGCCACTCCCGCGGCGGCGAGGGCGTCAACAGGGCCGCGCTCGACAGCCTCTACGCACCCCCCGCCGACCAGGACGGCTACCGCGGTCCGGTGCGCTGGAAGATACGGGGCAACGTCCTGATAGGCCCGACCATCTTCGGGCAGAACCCGGCACCCGACGTCCCCTCCGCGACGATCCTGCCCGGCTGCGACGGAGACGTCTCCGACCTCCAGGGCGAGATCTACGTCGACGGGACGCGCCGCGTGAGCAGCGGCACCGCCCTGCACAGCGCGCTCTACATGGTCGGCGCCAACCACAACTTCTTCAACAGTGAGTGGACTCCCGGCCAGGCGAAGGCGCCCGCCCAGGACGACTTCTCCTCCGAGGGCTCGGATCCCGTGTGCTCGCCGGGCAAGGGGACCCGCCTGACCGCCAAGCAGCAGCAGGCCGCGGGCGCCACGTACGTCGCCGCGGCGGCCCGGCTGTTCGTCGCGGGCGACGACCGGGCGCGTCCTCTCCTGGACGGCTCGAACCGCCGTGCGCCCTCGGCTGACCCCGCCCGTGTGCTGAGCCACGCCGTCGGCGCGCACCGCACCGAGGCCTTCCTGCCGGACTCCTCGACCAAGGTCACGGGCGGAAAGCTGTGTGCCCAGGTGGCCCCGGACGCGGCCCGCGCCTGTCTGCCGCCGAACGTGCGCGGAGCCTCACCGCACTTCGCCGGGTGGGAGATCTCGCCCGAGCCCGGCCGTGACGCGGTGGCGATGCGCTGGACGCGGGCGGGCGGACCGGTGCGGGTGACTCCCGCGCGTCCGGTGTCCCTGGCCGGCGCCAAGGACGTGGCGCTGCGGGTGATCGTGCCGCCCAACAGCACCGGCACCCGGTTCGACGTCACGCTCGCCGACACGGCGGGCCACCGCGTGAAGCTCGGCAGCACCCGCGTCGACGGACTCCCCGGCAGCGGGCAGACCGCCTCCTACTGGGGCCGCGAGGTCCGCGTGCCGCTGACCGCGCAGGCCAGGGAGAAGCTGGACCTCAAGCGGGTCAAGACGCTGGAACTCATCCCGCGCAGCCGCTCGGGCAAGGCCTGGCTGATGGACGCCTGGGGCTGGCGCCCGGGCACCCCCGACGTGGAGCCGGCCTCCCTGCCCCGCGTCGACATCGGCCGGCTGACCGTCGACGAGGGCGACTCCGGAACCCGCACCTACCACGTGCCGGTGCACGTCTCGGGCAAGGGCAGCGGCAAGGTCAGGCTCTTCGCGCCCGAGCCCGGCTCGGACGAGGTCAAGTACCGCACGGTGACGGTGCGCCCCGGCGCCCACGACATCGACGTGCCGGTCGAGGTGAAGGGCGACACCCGCTACGGCTACGACGTCGCCCACGACGCGTTCGCCAAGGCGGTGCGCGGCGCCGTGGTCGGCTCCCACCACGGTGGCGTGACGGCACGGAACGACGACCCGATGCCCAAGATCACTCTGAAGCCCGTCGCCGACAAGGTCACCGAGGGCAAGCCGCTGAAGTGGCGGATGACGCTGGCGGAGCCCGTCGACGTGGACATCATGGCCGGGGTCGCCTTCCTGCCGGTCGACAGCGGCGCCGAACTGTCCACGCTCGACGTGGACCCGCGCTGGCTCGAGGGGGAGGCGGGCCAGGAACCCCGCCCCAAGCGCGCGCTCTCCAAGATGACCGAAGGCGAGTCGCTGTTCCTCAGCGTGCCCGCGGGCAAGAAGAGCGTCGAACTGCGCGTGCCCACCATCAAGGACACCGCACGCGAGCCGGACGAGTCCCTGAAGGCCCAGCTGTTCCCGTACGACCAGAACTGGGAACCGCAGGACGGCGGTCCGGTGGTCACCGGCACGGTCCGGGACGCCCGGTAGCGTGAAGGGGCGGCCAACTCGGCCACAAGCGGTTGAGTTGGCCGTCCCTGACCAACACAGCGCAAATCCGGGCGAGTTGGCGGTCCCGGCACGACCACCCACGTGAGGTGCCGCGGGTGCCGGGCCCGGATCCGGCCACCGGTGGCCGGATGCGTAAGGTTCCTCCATGCCCCCACTCTCGAACGCCCCCGAACTCCAGCTCCTCGGGCCCGCGCACGCGCCCGCGCTGCTCGCCTTCGAGCAGGCGAACCGCGCCTACTTCGCCGCCTCCGTCCCCGACCGCGGCGACGACTACTTCCGTGACTTCGCGGCACGCCACAGCGCCCTGCTCGCCGAACAGGCCGCGGGCGTCTGCTTCTTCCACGTGCTGGTGGACGACGCGGGTGAGGTGCTCGGGCGGGTCAACCTCGTCGACGTGGCCGACGGCAGTGCCGAACTCGGCTACCGCATCGCGGAGCGCGCCACCGGCCGGGGCCTCGCCACGCGTGCCGTCCGGCAGGCCTGCGACCTCGCCGTCACCGCGTACGGCCTGACCGAACTCCGCGCCGCCACCACGCTCGACAACCCGGGCTCACGAGCCGTACTCACCCGCACCGGCTTCGTGCCCACCGGTGACATCCGGCTCGACGGCCGCCCCGGCACGAGCTACCTGCTGTCGCTCTGACACCTCGGGCTCCCGCCCGCCGCCGGCCCGCTCCGGCAGGGGCTGCTGGGCCCGCTCCAGGAAGCGGAGCAGTTCCACGGGGAAGGGCAGGACGAGGGTGGAGTTCTTCTCGGCGGCGACGGCCACCACGGTCTGCAGCAGCCGCAGTTGGAGCGCGGCGGGCTGCGTGGACATCTCCTTCGCCGCCTCGGCGAGCTTCTTGGACGCCTGGAGTTCGGCGTCGGCGTTGATGACGCGGGCCCGCCGCTCGCGGTCGGCCTCGGCCTGCCGGGCCATGGACCGCTTCATCGTCTCGGGCAGGGATACGTCCTTGATCTCGACGCGGTCGATCTGCACGCCCCAGCCGATGGCCGGGCTGTCGATCATCAACTCCAGGCCCTGGTTGAGCTTTTCGCGGTTGGAGAGCAGATCGTCCAGGTCGCTCTTGCCGATGATGGAGCGCAGCGAGGTCTGCGCCATCTGCGAGACCGCGAAGCGGTAGTCCTCCACCTGCACCACCGCGTTGGCCGCGTCCACCACCTTGAAGTAGATGACCGCGTCCACCCGCACCGTGACGTTGTCCCGCGTGATGCCGTCCTGAGCGGGCACCGGCAACGTCACGATCTGCATGTTCACCTTGCGCAGCCGGTCGACGCCCGGGACCACCATGGTGAAGCCGGGCCCCCGCACACGCCCCGAGAGCCGGCCCAGGCGGAACACCACGCCACGCTCGTACTGCTTGATCACGCGGGCCGCCGCCAGCGCGTACACGAAGCAGCCCGAGGCGACCGCGGCACCTGCTGTCAGCAGCTCCTGAACCATGGCGGGACCCCCTGGCGTCCGAGTCGGCCATTGATTTCACGATATGCCCGCATATGTACATCGGTCGAGCCCCGGGCGGCCCTGCGAACCCGTGGGCGGTCAGTCCGTGCGGGGCCGGGACTCGTGCAGCCGCGTGTGGTACCAGCCGTCGGACTCGTGCCCGGTGGGGTCCTCACCGGCCAGGATCACCTGCCGCACGGCGTCCCGCCGCTCCTCGGGGCTGGTGAAGAGCCGCTGCGGATAGGTCCGCGACATGTCCGTGACGGTCTCCAGACCGTGCTCGGCCAAGGTCGCCGCGATCTTTCCGTACGCCACGGTCCGCAGCGCGAACGCGCTCACCCACACCGGCGTCCGCGCGCACCCGAGCAGCGCGTCGAAGGTGCGGTACGAGATGTAGCCGATACCGCCGGTAACGGTGATCAGCCCGGCGCGGGCGGCTGCCCGGCACAGGCCGGGGCTGGGCGGGACCCGCTCCAGATTCTCGGCGTACGCCTCGTCGAGCAGACCCGCGTCCAGGGCGTAGCGGGTGGCGTTCGCGGCAGTGTCGAGCCCGATGACCGGCGTGGCGTCCGGGCGGCGCCGCGCGGCGTAGAACTGCTTGTCGCACTCGACGAGTTCGTGCGGGCTGAGCGCGGCGCTCTCGGCGGAGGTGTAGTGCGCGTACAGGTCGGCGAGCGTGAGGTCGTGGTTGAGCAGCGCCGCGTTGATGCCGTAGGAGCAGCACACGTCGAGGACCGTCACCGGGCCCGGATCGTCCGCGAGGCGGGAGCGCAGCTCGCGCGTGCGGCGGAAGACCGCCTGGGCGTGCTGCGGGATCTCGTAGGCGTACGGCTGAAGCGTGCGGAAGTACGCGCGCGGGTCCGGCTGGTCGTAGATGTCGTCGAACCGGGTCTTGCCCGATGCGGTCCTCGTCCTGTGCCGGTCTGTGGCCATGGGGCACCTCCGGGAGTGGGGAAGGGTCTGGGGCTGCCGTGCACCTCTACCCGACCCGTGCCGCCCCCCGGTAGACCTCCTGGCGGTAACCGGCCACGGCGCGACCCGGCCGCGCCGCCCCGGGCCGCCTTCCTGACTACCCTGGAGCCGATGTTCACCTCCCAGGGTCCCACGCTGCGCGAGCTGGCCGTTCAGGCGCTCTCCTCCACCGAGCACGGCTACGACCTGCTCGCCCCGAAGTTCGACAGGACGCCGTTCCGCACGCCTGGCCGGTTCCTGACCGCGACCGCCGACGCGCTGCGGCCGCTCGGCCCCTTCGACGCGGGCCTCGACGTGTGCTGCGGGACCGGCGCCGGCGTGGAGACGCTGCTGCCGCTCTGCCGCGGGCGAGTCACCGGCGTGGACTTCAGCGCGGGGATGCTGGCCGCCGCGGCGGGCGCGGTGGGGGAGGCCGGCCGGGGCGGGCCCGCGGTCGACTGGGTGCGGGCCGACGCCCGCGCGCTGCCGTTCGCCGGGGGCTACGACCTGGCCGTCAGCTTCGGCGCGTTCGGCCACTTCCTGCCCGCCGAGCGCCCCGCCCTGTTCTCCGGCGTCCACCGGGCGCTGCGCCCCGGCGGCCTCTTCGCCTTCCCGATCGGCGCCCCGCAGCCCGTCACGTCCCCGTGGTACTGGGCGCTGCTCGGCTTCGACGCGATGATGCGCGTACGGAACCTGCTGTGGCGGCCGCGCTTCGTCATGTACTACCGCACCTTCGCGCTGGGCGGGGTCCGCGGGGACCTGGCCGACGCGGGCTTCGACGTGCGGCTGCTGCCCCTGGAGGAGTTCGGCAGACGCCCCGACGGCAGCCCTCGCTGGCGCCTGGTGGTGGCGCGCAAGGTGTGAGGGGGGCCGCCCGCTCCGCCCACCAGGTCGGCGAAGCTCGCCGTTCCGCTTACGCCGTGCCGTCGGCCGCCGCGTGCAGGGCGGCCACGTCGAGCTTCTTCATGCCGAGCATCGCCTGCATGGCGCGCTGGGCACGCTCCGGGTCCGGGTCGGTCAGGAGTTTGGGGAGCGCGGCGGGCACGACCTGCCAGGACAGGCCGTACTTGTCCTTGAGCCACCCGCAGGGCCCTTCCTCGCCGCCCTCGGAGAGCTTCGCCCAGTAGTAGTCGACCTCCTCCTGGTCGGCGCAGCCGATGGAGAAGGAGACGGCCTCGTCGAAGGTGAAGTCGGGGCCGCCGTTGATCGCCGTGAAGCGTGCGCCGTCCAGCACGAAGTCCACAGTCAGCACGGTGCCGGCCGGGCGCGGGGCGCCCTCTCCGTAGTACGAGACGTCCTTGATCTCGGAGTTCGGGAAGACAGAGACGTAGAACTCCGCGGCTTCCTGGCTCTCGGTGTCGAACCAGAGGTTGGGTGTGATCGTGGGCATGGCACTCTCCTGTCGCGTGGCCGAAGCTCTCTCTGTGAGGACCTCTCTATAGGGACCGTCGCACCGCCCGGAACTCATCGCGACACGGTCACCGGACTTCCCGTACGCGCGGCTCCTCCACCAGGCGGATCCCGAAGTGCCGCTCGTACGCCGCGAGGACCTCCGCCTCCGTGGCCAGCTCGGTGATCCGGCGCTCACCGTCCACCGTGGAGGTGAGGGTGCGGCCGCTGAGCGTGACCCGCCCGTCGCCCGTGATGATCGTGCAGACCAGCGACCGGGTGAAGTGCGATGCGGGCGAGGTCCGGTGGTACCAGGCACCGCTCGTGAAGTCGTCCAGCGCGCGCGGGCGCGATTCGAGCAGATACTGCCGCTTGCCGTCCTTGACGACCTCCAGATCGCCCTCCGCGCGCTCCACTAGGCGGAACGTGCCGCCCGGGTCGGCCTGTTCACCCCGCTCCCCGAGGGCGAGCGGCAGATGGCTGTGGGCGCCGAAGCCGACGTCCGCGAGCCAGTCCCCGCCGTCCCGCGTGCGTACGCGCAGCGCCAGATGGTCGTAGGGGATGCCGAGCCGTTCGTCGTCGTAGACCCGGGCCTGGAGCAGCGTGACGTCGAAGCCGAGGGCCGCGAGAAGAGCGGCGAACGCGCCGTTGAGCTCGTAGCAGAAGCCGCCTCGGCGCGCCTCCACCACCTTCGCCACCAGGGCCCGCGCGGTCAGCTCGATCTCCTCGCCGAGATGGATCGACAGATTCTCGAAGGGCACACTGCGCAGATGCGCGAGATGCAGCTCGCGCAGGGCGTCGGAGGTGGGCGCCACGGGGCGCGCGGCGCCGATGCGCCGCAGGTAGGCGTCGGTCTGTTCGGTGTCCATGGGGCCAGTGTGCTGGGGGAGCGGTACCCGGTCCACGGACCTCCGTCGGCGCCCGCACCGGACGTCGGTCCTAGGACTCCCGGACGACCGCTTCCCGCCCGCCTCCGGCGCGTCAATTCCCGGATGCCGTACGCCAGTACGTGTGTATAGTCGCCGACATGCGCATGCGCCTCATGAGGCGCGGCGCCGCTCGAGACAACCAGGAGGTGAGCCCGATGACCACGCAGCACCAGTGCCAGCACCAGAACCAGTGCCAGTACCCGTACTCCACCCGGGCCCTCCTGACCGCAGTCCGCGTCTGACGCCTGCCTCTTCCGCATCACCGAGGCCGCAGACGCCTCCGCCCAGGAGCGCACCGCCACCGCGTACGCCCACCGCGCACGCGCACTCCTGAGCGAAGGAACCAGAACACCCGTGCACACCACCTCCTCGCAGGCCCCTGTCCGTGACTTCCAGGTCTCCGTCCCCGACGACGTCCTGGACGACCTGCGCACCCGCCTGCGGCGCACCCTCTTCACCACGGCCACCGACCCGACGTACTGGGCGGCGGGCACCGACCCCGACTACCTGCGCGACCTCGTCACCTACTGGGCGGACGGCTTCGACTGGCGGGCCGCCGAGACCGCGCTCAACGCCTTCCCGCACCGCGTCGCCGAAGTCGCGGGCGCGCCCGTCCACTTCGTCCACCTGCGCGCGCCCCGCCCCGACGGCGCCCCCGCGCCGCTGCCGCTCATTCTCAGCCACGGCTGGCCCAGCAGCTATGTCGAGATGCTGGGCCTCGCCCGACGGCTCGCCGACCCCGGCGGCCACGGCGGCGACCCCGCCGACGCCTTCGACGTGGTCGTGCCCTCGCTGCCCGGCTTCCTCCACTCCGGGCTGCCGAAGGGGCCGTTCACCCGCGAGGGCGTCGCCGGCATCTGGCACGCCCTGATGACCGAGACGCTCGGCTACCGGCGCTTCGGCGCCTTCGGCGGTGACATCGGGGGAGGGGTCACGCAGTGGCTCGGCGCCCGCTTCCCCGGCGAGGTCGCCGGTGTGCACATCACCTCCGCGGTGGTCTCCGCCGACTTCGCCGCGGCCCCGCCGACCGCCGAGGAGCAGGCCTACCTCGACCACCTCGACGCGTACGACGCCACTGACCAGGGCTACAGCGAGATCATGTGCACCCGGCCCGACACGCTCGCCGCCGCGCTGCGGGACTCCCCGGCCGGCCTGCTCGCCTGGATCATCGACAAGTACCGCGACTGGAGCGACTGCGACGGCGACCTCGAGACCCGCTGGGACAAGGACACCCTGCTGACCGTCGCCACCCTCTATTGGGCCACCGGCAGCATCGGCTCGTCCTTCCGGCAGTACTACGACTACGTACGGCACAACAGGCCGGTGCCGCCCATCACCGTCCCCGGAGCGGTCACTCTCAGCCATGAGCCGGCCTTCGCGCACTACCCGAAGAGCCTCGCCGAACGCGTCTTCACCGACCTGCGGCACTGGAGCACGCCGCACAACGGCGGGCACTTCATGGCACACGAGGAACCCGAGCAGGTCGCGCGCGAGCTGCGGGACTTCTTCCGCCCGCTGAGGGCCGACGGCTGATCGGCCACGGTCGTGGCCGGTGAAAGGGAAGCGAATGTTCCGCGCCAATGACGGCGGGACTGTTGACACGTGACTGCACCCTGTGAACGAGACGGGGTGAGCGGCTCTCCTCCCAAGGGATGACATGCCACCGGGCGCAGTACACCGACCGTGGGCCGAGAGTCCGGCCCGCAGTCGGACTCCCGCGCCGTCAACGGCGGTGACTATGGAGGGGCATCCTGCTGGACCCCCTGACGTGCGCGCATCGCGCCGAAGGGGGTCACTTCCTGCCTGCCCAATCCGACGGGGGTCCCTTTCGCCGTGGCTACGTTCCTGTACAAACTAGGCCGCCTCGCTTTCCGGCGACGCCGTTACGTGGCGTTGCTCTGGGTGGCGCTCTTCGTAGGTGCGGGAGTCGCCGCGTCGACCGCTCCCGCCGCGCCCGAGGACTCCTTCTCGATGCCGGGTACGGAGTCGCAGAAGGCCTTCGACCTCCTTGAGGAGCGCTTCCCGGACGCCAGCGCCGACGGCGCCAGCGCCCGTGTGGTCATACGCGCCCCCGAGGGCGAGAAGATCACCTCCGCCGACTCCAAGGCCGAGGTCGCGAAGATGATCGCGTCCATCGGCAAGGGCTCGCAGGTCGCGGGCGTCGAGGACCCGTACAAGAAGAAGACCGTCAGCAAGGACGGCACCACCGCGTACACCTCGGTGACGTACAAGGTGGCCGCCCCCGAACTCACGGACAAGTCGCGCGACGCCCTCACCAAGGCCACCGACGAGACCCGTGACGCGGGCCTGACCGTCGAGACCGGCGGCGACGCCGTCATGGCCGAGCAGGAGATGGGCGGCAGCGCCGAACTCATCGGCATCGCCATCTCCGCGGTCGTCCTGATCATCACCTTCGGTTCGCTGGTCGCCGCGGGCATGCCGCTGCTCACCGCGATCATCGGCGTCGGCATCGGCATCTCGAGCATCACCGCCCTCGGCAGCGTGCTCGACCTCTCCGCCACGACCTCCACGCTCGCGATGATGATCGGCCTCGCCGTCGGCATCGACTACGCCCTCTTCATCGTCTCCCGCTACCGAGCGGAGATAGCCGAGGGCCGCACCCCGGAGGACGCGGCGGGCCGGGCCACCGGAACCGCGGGCTCCGCCGTGGTGTTCGCCGGACTCACCGTCGTCGTCGCCCTCTCCGGCCTCGCCGTCGTCAACATCCCGATCCTCACCAAGATGGGCCTCGCCGCCGCCGGCACCGTGGTGGTCGCCGTCCTCATCGCGCTCACCATGATCCCCGCGCTGCTCGGCTTCGCGGGCCGCAAGGTGCTGCGCCGCAAGGACCGCAAGAAGTCCGCGAGTGAGCTGCGGGACCCGAACGCCAAGCCGAAGCTCGGCACCCGCTGGGCGCGCTTCGTGCTGCGCCGCCCGCTCGCCGTCCTGCTCGTCGCGGTCGTCGGCCTCGGCGCGATGGCGATCCCGGCCAC
The DNA here is from genome assembly GCF_019400875.1 of Streptomyces anatolicus. Classification (NCBI taxonomy): domain Bacteria; kingdom Bacillati; phylum Actinomycetota; class Actinomycetes; order Kitasatosporales; family Streptomycetaceae; genus Streptomyces; species Streptomyces anatolicus. Next base: position 15,826 of record NZ_WMBF01000032.1, read on the forward strand.
CAGCCTCGAACTGGGCCTGCCCGACGAGGGCACGGCGGCGCCGGACAGCACCCAGCGCAAGGCGTACGACATGTTGTCGGACTCCTTCGGCGCGGGCTTCAACGGCCCGCTGATGGTCACCGTCAGCAAGGACTCCGGGGTGGCGGACGCCGCCAAGACCGTCGGCGAGAAGCTCGCCAAGGTCGACGGCGTCGTCGCCGTGACGGACCCGATGCCCAACAAGGGCGACAACACCGCGATCATGAACGTCGTCCCGGAGACCGGGCCGAGCGACCACAAGACCGAGGAACTGGTCAAGTCGATCCGTTCCAGCGCCGAGGAGATCGGGACCGACACCGGCTCCGAGATCCTCGTCACCGGCCAGACCGCGATGACCATCGACTTCTCGCAGACCCTGGACGACGCGCTCCTGCCCTACCTGGGCCTGGTCGTCGGCCTCGCGTTCCTGCTCCTGATGCTCGTCTTCCGCTCGATCCTGGTCCCGCTCAAGGCGGCGCTCGGCTTCCTGCTCTCGGTGGCCGCCGCGCTCGGCGCGGTCGTCGCCGTCTTCCAGTGGGGCTGGCTCGCGGACATCGTGGGCGTCGACCAGCCCGGCCCGATCATGAGCATGATGCCGATCTTCATGATCGGCGTGGTCTTCGGTCTCGCGATGGACTACGAGGTCTTCCTCGTGACCCGGATGCGCGAGGCGTACGTCCACGGGGCGAGCCCCGGCGAGTCGGTCGTGACCGGCTTCACCCACGGCGGACGGGTCGTGGCCGCGGCCGCGATCATCATGATGAGCGTCTTCTCCGGCTTCATCATGGAGAACGACGACATGATCAAGATGATGGGCTTCGGTCTGGCCGTCGCCGTCCTCTTCGACGCCTTCGTCGTCCGTATGGCGATCGTCCCCGCCGTGCTCGCGCTGCTCGGCAAGTCCGCCTGGTGGCTGCCGCGCTGGCTCGACAAGGCGCTGCCGAACGTGGACGTGGAGGGCGAGAAGCTGCACAAGGTCCTCGGCGACACGGTCACGCCCGACGCGGAGACCGACTGGGAGCTGCAGCCCGTCGGCAGGTGACACCGCACTGCCCGCTCAGTCGTTTTCGGCTTACTGCCGCTGCGCCGCGTCGTACGAGGCGCGGGCGGCGGCGATGGCGGGCCGGTGGCCGATCGACCAGTCGGCGAGCGCCTTGATCAGGTGGGTGAGGCTGTGGCCCAGCCCGGTCAGCTCGTACTCGACCTGGGGCGGGATCGTCGGATACACCGTGCGCTTCACCAGGCCGTCGCGCTCCAGGCGGCGCACGGTGACGGTGAGCATCCGCTGCGAGATGTCGCCGGGGATCCTGCGCTGCAACTCCTTGAACCGCAGGACGCCCGAGGCGAGTTCGACCACCACGTACACGGACCACTTGTCGCCGAGCCGGTCCAGGACGTCCCTGACCCCGCACTCGTCCTGCGGCGTCGCACAGCTGATCACCGGGTCCGTGGCCGCGGGGGTGGTTACCGCGGTGTGCCCTGCTGACATTCAAGTGCCTCCTTACGCGGTGTGATCACCGCCGCCGATGATGGTTCCGGGGCCGCCGCTCAGCGGCCCACGAAGACGAACCACTCACCACGGGGGAACCATCCCATGCTCATGATCACCGGCGCCACGGGCGCCCTCGGCAAGCTCGTCAACGCCCGCCTCGCCGGCCGTGACGACGTCGTCCTGGGCACGCGAAGCCCGGTGCCCGCAGAGCGCCGCGTCGACTTCGACGACCCGGCGTCGCTGGACTTCACCGGCGTCGACACCCTCCTGGTGATCTCCGCGGGCGCCGCCGAGGACGACGTCGTCATCGCCCGCCACGACGCCGCGATATCCGCCGCCGAGAAGGCGGGCGTGCGCCACCTCGTCTACACCAGCCTCAGCGGCGACGGCGACCACCTCACCTACGCGCTGGCCCACCGCTGGACCGAGCGCCGGCTGCGCTCCTCCTCGCTGCGGTGGACGGTGCTGCGCAACGGCCTGTACGCGGAGTTCCTGGCCGCGATCGCGGCACCCGGCCCCGACGGTACGATCGCCGCGCCGCTGGGCACCGGCCGCCTGGCCGCGGTGGCCCGCGAGGACCTGGCGGAGGCCGCCGCCAGGGTCGCGACGGCCCCGACCGCCCACGCGGGCCGCACCTATGAACTGGTCGGCGAACACGCCCTCGGCGGCGCCGACCTCGCCGCCGCGCTCGGCGGCTCGTACGAACCGGACTCCCTCGCCGCGACCCGCGCCGCTCTGATCGGGGCGGGCCAGGCGCTGCCGTTCCAGGTGCCGATGCTCATGAGTACGTACTCGGCGGTCGCCGGCGGCTTCCTCGACGGCACGTCCATCGAACGCAACGATCTGCGCACCCTGCTCGGCCGCGAGCCGCGCCCGGCGATCGAGGCGTACGTGCGCGCGGTGCGGGGCTGACGGCCCGCGCACCCTGGAGATACCGGCCCGGCGCCGGAGTTGACACGCCCCCCGTTCCTCCATGTGCCGCATCCGGCAGGACGAGCCGCCGGTTCCGGCGGAGAGTGGCGGCATGCGTGTCCTTCCCGCACCGCCCGTGCGCCGCGTGCCGCGCGCGGTGCGGGTGGCGCTGTGCTGGCTGCCGGGCACGGTCGCCTGCGGGCTGCTGCTGGCCTGCGCGGCGGGCATCGACCCCACTCTCCCCGAGGTGACGGGCGGTGACAGCAGGGCGTCCGCGCCGACGGTGCTCGCCGGGCGCCGTTCCCTCATGCCCGCCGCCGCGGTGCCGGCGCGCCGGGCGTCCACGGCGTACCGGGCGCCACGCCCGCGCATCGTGCCCCGCGAGGCCTGGCTGCCGCCGAAGGCCCCCGCGCCGCCGCCCGCGCGCTACGCGGACCGCGTGGACGCCGTCTTCGTCCACCACACCGACTCCCCGAACCGCTACGCCTGCACCGACGCACCGCGCATCATCCGCGCCCTGTACGCGGGGCAGGCGGGCAGCAGGAAGTGGGACGACATCGGCTACAACTTCCTCGTGGACCGCTGCGGCACGGTGTACGAGGGGCGCGCGGGCGGCACCGAGCGGCCCGTCGTCGGCGCGCACACCCAAGGCTTCAACCGGCGCTCCACGGGCGTCGCGGCGATCGGCACGTTCACCGCGGGCACACCGGTGCCGAAGGCCATGACGGACGCCATCGCGGGCCTCGCCGCATGGAAGCTCGGCCTGTCGGGCATCGATCCGCGCGGCGCCGCCCTGCTGGTGTCGACCAACAACCTGAGCAGGTTCCCCACCGGCACCGACGCGCTCCTCCGGGCGGTGGCGGGCCACAAGGACGGCTACGCCACGCACTGCCCCGGCGCCGCGCTGACCGCCCAACTCCCCACGATCCGCGAGACCGCGGCCCGCCTCCAGGGCCGCCAGGCCGCATCACCCTGACCGAACCCGAGGCCCCGGCCGCGCACATGCCATCGACTCCGAGCCGGGCCCCCGGGTCACCGGGCCCGTCAGGCCGCGAGCAGCGGGCCGAGTTGGGCGGCCCACTCCGGGTAGAGCGCGACCTTCTCCTCGTGCAGGGCGAGGATGTCCGTGCCCAGGGTGGGCGTCATGTCGTCGGACAGGTCGGGGCCGATGGCGATCCTGGCCAGATGGGGCATGATCTGCGGGTCGCCGGCCAGGTGGACCGGGTCGTGCATATAGCGGCGCAGGGCCTGCATGTCGGCGATGCCCACGCAGTAGGCGTGGGTGAACCCTTCGGGGTCGGTGAGGCTCTGACCCACCGTCGAGAACGAGACCGACTCGACCGAGGCCGTGCGCCGCATCACCGCGAGTACATGCTCGCGGTCCTCCTCGGTCGCGGTCTCCTTGAACGTGAAGCGCAGCATGTGGACGATCACCCGTGTCCCACCCCTCGATTAATTGAACCAATGGGTTCAAAGATGTGTTCTGGCTGGTTCAGTCACTACACTGAACCCATGGGTTCAGAAGTGTCAACCGGCAGCGGCCGTACGGCCCGTGGGCGGATCGAGCGGCGGCAGGCGATCCTCGACGGCGCGTTCGCGGTCTTCGCGCGCCGCGGCTACGCCCAGACGTGCGTGAAGGAGATCGCGCAGGAGGCGGGCGTCGCGAAGCCGACCGTCTACAACCACCTCGACGACAAGGAGAGCCTCTACCGCGAGGCCGTGGAAATCGCCGCCGACCGGATCGGCGCACGGAGCCTCGACGTCGTCGAGCGGCTGCGCGAGGTCGCTGCGGACAGCGACCCGTGCGCGCCGCTCACGGCCGTGGCCCGCGACCTGCTGCGGGTGTTCAGCAGCCGAGACGCCCGCGCCGTACGACAGCTGGCCAGTGCCGAAGCGGCTCAATTCCCCGAGCTGGCGGCGAGCGTACGCGCGCGCACCACGCTCCGGGTGTGCTCCGCCCTCGCCGACCGGCTGGCCCGGCTGGCCCTCGCCGGCCGCCTGCGCCCGTGCGACCCCGAGGTCGCCGCCGAGCACTTCCTCTCCCTTCTCACCGGCCCCTTGGAGTACCGCCCCGACGCCGACCCGGACACCGTCGCGGCCCAGGCGACGGAGGTGTTCCTCCGGGCCTACGGCAAGTGACCGGGGCGACCGGCCCAGGAAGGCGTCGGCGAGAATCATGCGCATGGCAGCGCTGAACGAGATCCTCCCCGTGGAAGCCGTCCTCCTCGACGCCCCGGCTACCGACTGGCGCGAAGCCCTCCGGCGCGCCGGTGACCTGATGGTCGCCACGGGCGCCGCCACAGAGACGTACACCGGCGAGATGATCGAGAACGTCGAACAGAACGGGCCGTATTTCGTCATCGCACCCGGCCTCGCCTTCGCACACGCCAGGCCCTCACCGGCGGTCCTCGCCACCGGCATGTCCTGGGTGCGGCTCGCGGCGCCCGTGGAGTTCGGGCACGAGGCCAACGACCCCGTCGACCTCGTCGTCGGCCTCGCCGCGAAGGACGCGTCGGAACACACGGCGGCCATGGGCGCCCTCGCCCGGCTCCTCGCCGACCCCGACACGGCGCGCGCCCTGCGCGAGGCGGCCACCCCGCAGGCGGTGCACGCTTTGCTGTCCAGCGGACCGGAGAGCGAACGCCCCCGGAGGACGGCGCGCGGCGGAGGTGACCCGCACAAGATCCTGACCGTGTGCGGCAACGGCGTCGGCACGAGCCTGTTCCTCAAACAGACCCTCGAAGGCGTCCTGGACCGCTGGGGATGGAGCCGTTACGTCACCGTCGAGGCGACGGACACCATCTCGGCCAAGGGCAAGGCGAACGAGGCCGTCGCCATCCTCACCTCGCGGGAGATCGCCGCGACGCTCGGCGACGTCGGCGTGCCGGTGAAGGTCGTCGAGGACTTCACCAGCGCGACCGAGGCCGACCGCGTCCTTCGCGACACCTACGACGTCTGACGACCCGGGCAAGGAGAACCACCATGGACTGGCCGGTGTCGAGCGCCGAGTTCCTCGTCAACGAAATCCTCAGCCAACCCGCGTACCTCATCGGCCTCATCACCGCCGCCGGCCTGATCGCGCTGAAGAAGCCCGCCGGGCAGGTCGTCGGCGGCGCCATCAAGGCGACGCTCGGCTTCCTGCTGATCGGGGCGGGCGCCACGCTCGTCGTCGGCGCCCTCGCCCCGCTCGGCGAGATGATCCAGGGCACCACCGGCGCACACGGCGTCATCCCCACCAACGAGGCGATCGTCGGGATCGCGCAGGAGCGGTACGGCGCCCGCGTCGCCTGGCTGATGATCCTCGGCTTCGCCGTCAGCCTGCTCCTCGCCCGCTTCACGCCCCTGCGCTATGTGTTCCTGACCGGGCATCACATGCTGTTCATGGCCACCCTGTTGACGATGGTGCTCGCCACGGCGGGCCAGGCGTCGTGGGCCGTGGTCCTCGTCGGCGGTGTGCTGCTCGGCATTCTGCTGGTGGCCCTGCCTGCCTTCGCGCACCCCTGGACCAAACGCGTCACCGGCAACGACAGCGTGGCGATCGGCCACTTCGGCACCGCCGGGTACATCGCGGCGGGCGCCACGGGCCGGCTGGTGGGCCGCCGCAGCCGCAGCACGGAGGAGATGAACCTCCCCGAAGGCCTGCGCTTCCTGCGCGACTCGATGGTGGCGACCGCTCTTTCCATGGTCCTGATCTACCTCATCATGTCGCTCGCCTTCCTCGGCAAAGCCGGCAAGGAGGCCGCGTTCAAGGCCTTCGGCGAGGACGGCGCGGCGGGCGTGAGCGGCGTCGGCGACTACGTCATGGAGTCCGTGATGCAGGGCCTGCAGTTCGGCATCGCGGTCGCCGTGATCCTCTTCGGCGTCCGTACGATCCTCGGTGAACTCGTCCCCGCCTTCCAGGGCATCGCGCGCAGACTGGTCCCGGGAGCGGTGCCCTCGCTCGACGCGCCGATCGTCTTCCCCTACGCCCAGAACGCCGTCCTCATCGGCTTCGTCTCCAGCTTCATCGGCGGCCTCATCAGCCTCGGCCTGCTCGCCTGGATCTTCCACCCGGCCTTCGGGCTCGCCCTCGTCCTGCCGGGGCTCGTCCCGCACTTCTTCACCGGAGGCGCGGCGGGCGTCTACGGCAACGCGACCGGCGGCCGCCGGGGCGCGGCCCTCGGCGCCTTCGTCAACGGCGTCCTGATCACCTTCCTGCCCGCGCTGCTCCTGAAGGTCCTCGGCGCCTTCGGTGAGGAGAACACCACCTTCGGCGACGCCGACTTCGGCTGGTTCGGCACGCTCATCGGGTACGCGGCCAAGGCGGGGGAGGTCGGCGGCGTCGTCCTGATGCTGCTGCTCGGCGCGGCCGTCCTGCTCGGCGCGGTCGTCTTCCAGAAGCGGGTCGTGGAGACCGGCTGGGACCCGGGCGCCCACCGCGACGCCCTCCTGCCACCGCGGAAGACCCCGCCCCCGGCGGCGGCCGGCGCACCGGCGGCGTACGGCAAGATCACGCCCCCGCGCGGGGCCCCGAAGCCGCCTCCGCCCCCGGAGCGGCAGAGCTGAGCCGGCAGGGATCCGTCACTGGCCCACCCGCCCGTCGACGCACTCGCGCAGCAGGTCCGCGTGCCCGCAGTGGCGGGCGTACTCCTCGACCCTGTGGACCATCAGCTCCCGCACCGCGATGTCCTTCCTGCCCACGCGTTCGCCCAGGTCCGGACAGGCGGCCAGCGCGGAGTCGAGCGCCTGCTGCTCGCGCTCCAGGTCGGCGAAGGCGGCGTCGACCACGGCCTGTTCGGCGACCGCGCCCTCGAAGTCCGCGTCCTTCTCGCCGTACAGCCTCGGCAGCGGCTCGCCGACGCTGATCCAGTTGCGCCAGTCCCGTTCCACCTCGGCGAGGTGCCGCACCAGGCCGAGCAGCGACATCGTCGACGGCGGAACCGACCGCCGGGCCAGCTGCTCCGCGTCCAGACCCTCGCACTTCATCCGCAGGGTCAAGCGGTAATCCGCGAGGAAGTCCAGCAGGGTCGCCGACTCGCCCTCCGGAGCGGCCTTCTCGCTGTTGTTACGGGGGTCGTCGTCGGGGTCCGCCCACATGTCGGGGTAGACGGTCGCCTGGGTCCATCGCGCGGGATGCTCGCTCATAGGCTCATGCTGGTGCGCGAAAGCCTGGGCCCGCCAGCGCTTTTCCGCGGCGGCGGATGCGGTGGCGGAGTCGGAGGCGTCGGCGTCGGCTAGCAGTGCCGGTATACGTGGCCGGCCTCGCCCGCGGGGAGTACGTCACGGTCGCGCAGGGTCACTGAGAGCTTCTTGCCCCGGGCGCGGCAGGCGGCGGTGAAGTCCTTCGTCGCGTACTCGATGTCGAAGACCTTCCCGTCATACGCCGCCTCGTAGGCGCCGCACTCCTTGTAGCGGGCGCACTCCTCGGTCACGGCGAAGTCGAAGCCGATGGTACGGCGGCGCTCCAGCAGGTCGGTGGTGTTCTTCTGGGCGATGGCCAGGCCCTCGGCGTGGGCGCGGCGGGCGAGGAGCCGGGCGAAGGCCGCCGCGTCGTCGGCGGTGAGCAGGCCTTTGGAGCGTTCGTAGGAGTCGAGGTTGTCGGGCTCGACCGCGTCGAAGCCGGCCTTCGCACAGCCGTCGATCCACCCGCCGACGACCTTGAGGAGCGCGGAGCGCTTGCCCCGGGTGGAGATGTCGAGCAGCGGTTCCTGCCAGTCCTCGTCGACGACCGTCCGCCCCTTTTGATCGCGCAGGATCAGATCGGGGTGTTCGCGCTGCCACCAGCGGGCGGCGTCCTTGCCGGGCTGGGCCTGGAAGGCGTTGACGTAACAGATGTTGTAGCGGCCGGGCGCGGGGTCGGCGCCTCGGTCGCGTGAGACGGCCCGGACCTTCGGCGGGGGCGGGTAGGCGCCGCCGAGTTGGTAGTCGAAGGCCGCGTCCACTGGGGGCAGGCGGACGGCGTCCCCGGAACCGGAGGAACCGGAGGGCCGGGGCCCGTCCTGGTCGGCGGCGTCGGACGAGCACGCGGCAAGCGGGCCGATGAGGGCGAGCAGGGCGAGCAGAAGCGCGCCGCCGACGCCGGTGCGCATGGGGCCAGAAGAGCGGTTCGGGCTGATGGGCCTGCTTGTTCCGGTCACCGGAGAAGGATCGCAGCCCTTCGCCGCGAATGGTTCGCCGGGCCCCGGGGCATTCAGGACGGGCCACGAAAGCAGACACCGGAATGGCGCCCATTGGGACTTTGCAGCCAAACTTTGACGATTTAGCCTATTTAAAGACATTTGATCATTCGTCGGAATGTGGAGCGCCTCGCGCCTCGCTAAGTTGAGGGCTGTCAGGCGGAGAATTTCTCCGCTTGTACAAACCGAAGGAAGTACCCCATGCGCTCCATGCGCACCACAAACACGGTCCGGACCTTCCTCATCGCCTCGATCGCCGTAGCGGGCCTGACGGTCACTCCCGCCCTCGCCTCCGCCCAGTCGGGTTCGGGCAACGCCCGCACTCTCGGCGCCAACGGAGCCCCAGGCGCCAACGGCGCCAACGGGATCGGAACCCTCGGCGGTATCGGTGGCCTCGGCGGCACCGGTGGCGCCGCGGGCGCCAACGGCAACGGAGGCACCGGCGGCGCCGGCGGCAACGCCACCGGCATCGCGAGCGTCGGCGGGGCAGGCGGCACGGGCGGTGCCGGTGGCGCCAACGGAAACGGCGGCAACGGAGGTTACGGCGGAGAGGCCAAGCTCGGCGGCACCGGAGGCAAGGGTGGCGTAGGCGGCGTCGGCGACGCCGGTGCCGGAATCGCGGGCGGCAAGGGCGGCAACGGCGGCGCCTCCACCCTCGGTGGCGGCTTCACGGGCGGCAAGGGTGGCGCCGGCGGCGCGGCCAGCCCCGTGTGTCCCGGCAAGCCCGGCGGTAACGGCACCAACGCCACGATGGTCGCGAACGGCACCACCGGTGCCACTGGGGCTGCCGGCAAGACCACGCTCCCCTGCTGAACACCCACGGTTGACCGTCACACGGTGCGCCCGGCTGAGACTTCTCGGCCGGGCGCATCCACGTGCCGGAGCGTCTGTCAGGCCTGGCTGAACCGCCGCCCAAGCAAAGGGAGTTGGCGACATGGAAGGCTCGCGGACCATTGACAACCGGGGCGCCCGCGGTGAAGCTCCATGACGCCCGTGTTAACGCTAACAAGGGCAAGGCCCGTCTGAGAGGGCACGCCTGAGGGAGTCACCCATGTCAGGTAGTCGACACCGCGCGCCGGGAGCGCCGGGAGCGCCGGAGGCGCCGAGCGCGGCCCCCGGACGCCGTACCGTCCTCCTGGCCGCCGCGGCCACCGCGACCGGCGCCCTCGCCACCGCCTGCGGCACCGCCGAGGGCCAGCCCCCGGGCAAGGTCGCCGTCCTCGGCGACAGCGCGGCCTGGGAGAAGCCGATGGCCGCCGCGGGCGCGGCGATGAAGTCGGTGGCGGCACTGCGCCTGGTGCCCGAGGTCAACCCCTCCCTGGAGTCGTTCGAGCAGATCGTGAAGTCCTCGCTGCGGACCAGCAAGACACCGGACATGCTCAAGTACTGGTCGGGCTACCGCCTCCAGGACCTCGCCCGCACCGGCGGCATCGAGGACCTGACCCGCCAGTGGGACAGCGCCGTCCGCAGAGGCTGGGTCGACCCCTCCTTGCGCGAGGCGTTCACCTACCGTCGGCGCGTCTACGGCCTTCCGATGAACCTCGCCTACTGGGTGTTCTTCTACAACCCCGAGGTCTTCCGCGAGCACCGCCTGAAGGCGCCGGACACCTGGGACGGCTTCCTCACCGCCTGTACGCGCCTGAAGAAGAGCGGCATCACCCCGCTGCACGGCACGGCCGACGGCCGCTGGCCCTCGTTCATCTGGTTCCAGGAGATCCTCAGCCGCCAGGACCCCGCGTTCTACGACGACTTGATGAACGGCCGCGAGCGGTACACCGACCCGCGCGCCGAACGCGCCCTGCGCACCCTCGCGTCCTTCTTCGACAAGGACTGGTTCACGCCCATGGACATGAACCACAACGACGCGGCCGCCGCCCTCCTGCACGGCAAGGTCGGCATGGTGCCCTGCGGCACCTGGCTCGGCTCCACGCTCGCGGCCGCCGGCGGCAGACCGGGCGACAACCTCGGCGCGTTCGTCCTCCCCATGGCCGACCCGAAGACACGCCCCAGCGTCATCTTCGAGTCCAGCGCCCTCGTCGCCACCGTCAAGGGGCCCGACCGCACGGAGGCGTTGCGGGCCACCCGCGCCTGGCTGCACCCGGCCGTCATGAAGGCCTTCTCGCACTCCCTCCAGGACGGCTGCCCCAACCCGGAGGTCGCGGCCGCCAACCCCGTCATCGACTCCCTCGCGAAGAAGGTCCGCGGCGACAAGCTGTGGCTCCTCAACCGCTTCTGGGAGCAGGGCCCGCCCGAACTCGTCGAGGCCACCGTCGACGACCTCGCCGGCTTCCTCCTGAACCCCTCCTCGTACCGCGGGACGCTGCGCACCATGCAGGACCGCGCGGACGAGGCATGGCGGGTGTGGCGCGAGGCGGAGGAGACATGACCGGGACCGCCACCCCAGCGCAAGGCCCCGCCACCCC
>NZ_WMBF01000330.1:0-7044 GCF_019400875.1 Streptomyces anatolicus
TGGCCGCCCTGTCCACCCGCCCCGCCCGCCTGCGCGCCCCCGAGCGCGGCTGCACCAACCGCGCCCTGGTCAGCCACGACAGCGAGGAACAGGACGCCGCCGAGGCCAAGCTGCCTGCCGCACCCCTCATCCCGGTCCTGGAGCTGCGCAAGCGATGGGTGGAGCAGTGGGTGCGGCTGCTGCTGTCGAAAGCCCGCGTCCATCAGCACGTCGTGGAGTTCCCGCCCGGCCTCGCGGAAAGCACTGTCGCCGACCCGGCCGCCTGCCTCGGGGGCACCGCACAAGACGTCTTCATCCCCGGCCAGGCAGGGCCGTCCGATCCGCCGCTGACGGCCAGCGAGCGGGTCGCCGCCTTCGAGACCGCGGTCCCCGAAGGCACCTTCAGACTGGCCATACGCCTCGCCATGGCACCGCTCAACCGCTATGTGATGGACCTCATCGCCGACAAGTCCCACCCTTTCGCGACCCCGAGCGACCTGTCCCGCATCCTCACGAGCAACCTTCTGGTGGCCTACGAGCAGCCTGCCGACAAGCCCAGCTCCTACGGCCGGGTCACCTTCGACTTCGCCGACGGGGTACGCCAGTGCCTCCTGGCCCAGAGCGATTCGACCCAGACCTACCAGACCGCGGACCTTCTGGAGCGCTATCTGCCGCAGGTGATGCCCGCCCTGGCCGGGTTCGCGAGCCGCCTGCGCAAGCCCCGGCCGGAAGCACTGCCCGCGGTCACCCTCCAGAACCTGCCCTACCTGAGAGTGGAGGCGAACCTGCTCTCGGCCCTCTCCGCGGAGTCAGCCGCCCACCGGGCCACCGCCGACCATCTGCGCACCACACTCACCACGCACCAGGCCGGCACCCAGCGCGCACCGGGCGGGTGACATCGCCCGGCCCACAGCACCGACACGCTCTCGGCCGCAGGGGGCCGGTCAACGACCTCTGGTTTTGGGTCCGGCGTCGCGGAACACCGCATCATCCGGTACAACACCAGGACCCACACCGTCGTACGGGAAGCCATCCACCCTCGCGAAATGTTCCTCGGGGGCGGCCGGGTCAGAGTTCCGGGTCTGCGGCGATCGTCTGGTCCGGCCTCGGGGGGACTACCGGCGCCTGGTCGTGCTCGCCTGTCTCTACGAACGAGCTGGCAGAGGAATAATGCGAGGTCTGCCAGACCGCTGTGGTGTAGAGGGTCCTGGAAGAATTAACGACCTCATGGGTTCCCCCGTAGTCGTAACCCTCGCTGAGGTATCGGTTCGTGATGCTCTTGAAGCGGAGCGCGTCGCCCGCCCGGAGCACCCGATTTCCTCCGGCCTTGATATTGCCGTTGGCGGTGAGATTGTCAGTGATGGTGACGCTGTTGCCGGGCAAGACGTTGACGTGACTGTTGATTTTGAGCGGTACGCCGTACGGGCCGCGGAGGTCGGCGATCCGGACGATCTTCCCGCCCCCGACAGCGGTGACAGAGCCTTTGGCAGTCACGTCGCCGTTGAAGGTGCTCGCCCCGATGACATTCAGGACCGCGTCGACCTTCAGACCCGCGTTCTGACTGACCCGCAGCGGGTTGCTGCCCGCACCCCGCACCGATCCGGCCACCGTCAGGTCCTTGGCGGTGTTGCTGAGGCTGACGCTGTCGGCGAATGTGGCCGGGCCCTGGACGGTGAGGTTCCTGACGACGAGGTCAGGAATGCGTACGGTGACGGCCGTGGTCAGGGTGTGGGTGAGGGTGACGCCACCGGCGGTGACTTCGGCGCGGAGCATGAAGCCGGTGACGGTGGTCAGGCCGCGCGGGGTGGGCCAGACACGTTCCTTGTCGAGGGTTACTCCGGCCGGGGTGTCGCCCCAGTGCATGGTGTACTTCGCGTCCGAGCCCTCCCAGCGGAGCACGGCGACCTCACCGTTCTCCACCATGATCTTCTCGGGCGCGAAGTTCCGGAACACGAACCCGGCCGGGAACTTGTCGACCTCGACCGCGGCGTCCTTGTTGGTGAAGCTCCCGTTCGTCCTTGACGAACTCTCGACGATCGCGATGGAGACCTGACCCGCCGTGCGGTTGACCGCGATGTTGGACAGGGTGAGGGTGACGATCTGCCCGGTGAACTGCACCGCGCGGGCCGGGGTGAAGGTGATGACCGCGAAGCCGCCGGAGACGGTGGGGGCGGAGGGCGTCCAGCCGGTGCTGGCACCGGTCTTGATGTCGGCGCCCTCGGTGGTGAGGTGCTCGGCCCCCGCGCCGACCGGCACCCGGACGGTGATTTTGTTGCACCAGGCCGACGTGGTGATCCCGCCGCCGACATTGATGTTGACGGAGCCGTACTCGGTTTCCTCGGCGGAACTCACCCGCAACGGCTTCGGGTCGGTCGACGGTTCGTACGGCAGCAGGTTGGTGGCGTTCACCATGACGACGCTCATGCAACAGCCTCTCTGTTAACGGAGGTTCAGGACTTCTCGGTCGCGTCGAGCAGCAGGTATCCATAGCGGGCCTCCGCCTGCGGATCCCCGAAGTGCGCCGCGGAATCAGCAGGAACGATCGGCAGCTCCACCCACTCGGTCTCCGACCCGCGCGGCTCGGCCCAGCTCCACGCTCCGTGCCACGACGCGGGCTGCGGCAGCACCACACCTGCCTCCGTCGGCTCCTCTCCCGCCCGTGCCCGCCTGACTTCCTCGGCCTTGTCGACCCGCTCGGCCGCGAGCAGTGGGCCGAGCCGGAAGGACGCCCGGATCCGCCGCATCGCCTCGGACACCAGGTCGTCGGGGAGCTGGACCTTGGTCACCGGGAGGATGTCCGTGGTGGCGTGCACCGCCGCGTACGGATCCACCAGCAGCGTCAGGTGGTGCGTCACCGGCTGGTCCGGGGTGCGCGCGGGCACGGCCAGGCCGTGGCCTTTGTCGATCGGGGTCAGGTAGCCCCCGCCGCCCTTCGGCATGACCGCGTGGAAGAGCTCGTACGAGGTCTCCTGGTCGGGTCCGGTCGCCCCGGCGAAGTACCCGATGAGGCCGTCGCCGAGCCGCTTCTCGTTGCCGAGCCGGACCGGCCAGCGATATCCGTCGTACTCCTCCTCCGACTCCCCGAGCACCTGGTCCCAGCTCGGATTGCTCAGCAGTGGTCCTTCGAGCTCGACGCCCAGATCGGCGCGCACCAGCGCGAGCGGACGGCCGATGAGCCGCAGCGGAGAGCCGTCCTCCTGGGCCGCGTCGTCGAGGATGGTGTCGAGGGTCTGGTCGATGGTGTCGAGCAGACCGGTCAGCGCGGCGGCGGGTTTGTCCTTCAGGGTGCGGACGAACCGGGCCAGGTGCGGCATGGCGTCCTCGAACTCCTGGGCGTCGACGTCGGGATGGGGCGAGCCGGGGAGCGGCAGCCACACGCTGTCGTCCGCGCCGTCGATGTCCTTGACGACGCGGAGTTCGCCGAGACTGACGCCGTCGGGTCCGTGGACGACGAGGGTCTGGTCGAGATGGTTGAGCAGCAGCCAGCCGGCCAGGGGGTTTTCCGTCGTGGCCGCGCGAGCCATCGGTGAGAGCCGCTGTCCGTCCACGGCACGTACGGTCTCCAGCCGCACGCGGGCGCCCTGGAGGAGACGCGGGCCGAGCTGGACGAAGCGGGCCGTGCCGATGAGGTCCTCGTGCAGGACCTCATCAGGGGCAACGCTCTCCGCGAGGGTGAGGGAGACCCGTTCGTAGTTGCCGCTGTTGACGATGTCGTAGGTGCGTCCGAAGCGGTCGACGATGCGCAGGTCGTGAAAGGTGAACTGGCCGGCCCGGACCGGCTGGAACGGTGTTCCGGGGTCGTCGGCGGGCGGTTCGAGCGGGCCGCCTTCCGGGACGCTCTGGATGTCGCCGACGAGCCCGGCGACGGCCTCGGGGACGTGCACGGTGGTCCTGGCGGTGGAGTCCTGCTGGACGAGCCAGTCGTGGAAGCCGTCGAGGCGCTGGGAGAGCATTCCGGGGTGGCCGAGTTCCTCGCGCAGGGCGAGCAGGCCTTCGGTGGGAGCGCCGGAGTAGGTGTCGAGGTAGCGGTCGATCTGCTTCTGCAGGACCCACGGCACGCTCGGGGTGAGGAACGCCCGGTTCTTGAAGGTGAGCCAGCGCAGGTTGGCTTCGCCGCCGCCGGGCTGGGCTCCCCGGCCGGACCATTCGTAGCGGCTGCCGTTGAAGGTCCAGTAGGTGGTGTCGCCGGCCTGGAAGGGCGTGGGGCAGTACTTCAGTTCGTATTCGAGGTGCATGGGCAGCCAGGGCTGCCGCCAGGACGCGGTGTGCTCGGGGACTGGCCCGGTGACGGCGGCGGGGTCCTTGAGAGCCGCGTCGAGAGCGCCGGGGACCCGGGCCACCTGGTCCAGGAGGGCGAACTCCGCGAGGAGCGGGGTGCAGGCGTCGGGGAGTCCGGCCAGTCCCGGGCTGGGCGGAGTGGTGGGCCGGTCGTAGGTCGTGCCGCCGACGGTGATCCGGGTGATCAGGGCCTCGGGAAGGCGGCAGGGCAGCGGGGTGTCCCGGGTGAGGGGTTCCTTGGCGCCGGTGTCCTTGATGAGCACGACCGGGTCGGCGGGGCGGTAGTAGGACTCGCGGGCTGTGCGCTCCAGCTGGTAGCGCGGGTCGAGTCCGCGTTCGGTCGCGTACTTCGCGATGTCGGCCGCGAGTTCCTCCGGGGTGCCGCCGGTGGGCAGTTGCCGCAACAGCACGAATTGTTCGTCGAGCAGAGCCTTGGTCCGCCCGGCCAGACTCGTCGCATCGCTCTCGTTGAGCTGGACGTCAGCTGCGGCGTCGAATCCCTCGGGGTGCTCAGGGGTGAACGGGGGAACCGGCTTGTTGCGCAGCCACCAGATGTTCCACAGGCGCTGCTGGGAGCGGCGGAGCCTGGGCGTGAGGTCGTCGTACTGCCGCTGGACGTCGTTGAGTCCGGTCAGCCATCCGGGTTCCGGCGGCGGGGGTGGTAGCTCGTCGTCCCCTTCGACGGGGCGCGCGGTCACCTTCCAGACATGGCCGCCGTCGGAGCCGGAGAACCAGGAGTGATGGGTGAGGGTGTCGAGGTCCTCTTCGCCGTCGGCGGTGTCGAGTGTTTCCAGGGTGCCGTGGAAGAGGGAACGTACGAGGTCCCCGGTGCGCGCGGACCAGGTCTGGCGGGCGGCCAGCCGGCCGAGGGCTTCGGCGCTGCTGCTGCCCAGCGTGAGGATCTTGCTGAGCTCGATGTTGCTCGGTTTGTCGGACTCGTGGGTGGCGCCTTCGCGCTGCCAGTCGACTCCCAGCGCCGAGCCGCTGTAGAGGGTGCGGTCCAGGGCGTCGGCGGCGGTGCCTTCGGGGGTGGTCCAGCCGAGGGCTTCGAGGAGGTCGGCCGTCCCGTCCGCGTCCGGCGGGAGCAGGCCGGGCACGGACGCGGCGCGGTTGAGGTAGTCGAGTGCGTCGTCGCTGTACCAGCCGACGACGAAGTAGCTCAGCGTCGCGTCGGGCGGGTAATTGTCCAGGTCGCCCTTGAGGTCCTCAAGGGTGTCGTGGATCGAGAACACGTCTTTGTTGTACGGCTGGTAGGCCGCGAAGCCGGGGAGTCCGGGCCCGGCCGCGGTCAGGTGCGGCTTCTGGGCGGGTGGTTCGGTCCACGGCGCCTGGGCGAGGTCGTGGCGGCGGCCGAGGAAGGTCAGCTCCAGCGGAGCGCCCTCCGGTGAGTCGGGGTTCGGGTGCTTGTTGGTGCCGTAGATGTCGTTGCCGTCGGCGTCCTGGACCGGGCGGCTCTCCAGGTAGTCGCTCTGCACGATCCACCCGACGGCCTTGCGGTCCGCCGCCGCCGCTGTGGTGCTGTAGCGCACGACCAGCCAGCGGTTGGGGACGAAGGGAAAGGTCGTCTCCCCTGTCGTCTGGTCGTAGTGCCCGTTGGCCAGCGCCTCGGGCAACTGCCACTGGACGTAGACGCCTTCGCTGTCCGGGCCCATGGTCTCGGTGCCGACGCCGGGGGGCGGCTCCGCGCCCGCGCCCTCCTCGATCATGGCGTCGAAGTTGGGCGTCCACCGGTTGAACGTCTCGGCGGTGCGGGTCAGCCGGTTGACGACAAGGGCGTTCACCTTGACGGGGACGATCAGGTCCGTGGCGCTCATCAGGCGGTCTCCGTCCGGGCAGCGGTGCCGGTGGGGCTGAGGATTTCCTGTTCCAGCGGGGCGTTGACGAGTTCCAGGGCCAGCTGTCCGGGATCCAGGTCGGTGAGCCCGAACTCCCGGGCCAGGGCGGGCACCAGGCCGCCGGTGCCGAACATCTGGAGCACCGCGGGTCCCGTGTCCGGGTCGGAGCGCAGGTGGAGGTCGAAGAGGCTGCCGGTGGCCGGGTAGTAGGTCTCCAGCGGGGTGCCGATCGGCGGGTCGGCGGCCAGGCTGCGCAGGCCGAGGCGGTTCCCGGAGTCGATGCCGTAGTGGATGCCCTGTCCCGGTTCGCGGATGACGACCTTGTCGGGAACGCCGTCCCAGAGGATGAGCAGGATCCTCTCGTCCGGTGTGGCGCGGCGCAGTTCGGTGAGGACGGTGCCGTCCTTGAGGTAGGCGTTGACCTTGATGTCCGGCCAGGCGGGAATGAGTTCGGAGTGGATGAGCAGCCCGCCGGCGGCCCGCTTCGCGCTGCCCGACCGGGCGGTGGCCCGGTTGAGCATGGGGGCGAGGCGGCTGTCGACGGAGGTGTGCACGCCGACGTCGGCGGCTCCGGCGACGAGCGCGTCCAGCCAGCCCTGGTCGAGGCGGAACATCCGCAGGGATTCCAGGGGCAGCATGCGCGGGTCGGGCACGAGGTGGTGGAACGGCACGCCCTGGAGCAGGCCGAGGCGGGCCTGCCAGGCGGCGATGGTCTCGGCGTTGCGTTCCGCGGTGGTCCGCAGGAGGGAGGCGGCGCGTTCTTCCGCGAGCACGGACCTTGACTGCGTACGTGTCACTCTCGGCCGCGGCGTCCTGCGTCCGGCGTCGTCCGGGAGCTGGGGGCTCGTGAGGCCGGTGCTGAGCCGCTCGCGGAAGCCGACGGAGGCGAGTTCGCGCAGCGCGCCGAGGGCGGGCGGGGCGTCCGGGTCGACCGAGGAGCGCGCCGGGTCTC
>NZ_WMBF01000331.1:0-6998 GCF_019400875.1 Streptomyces anatolicus
GGGGGGGGGGGGGAGGGGAGGAGAGGGGAGGTCCCGGGACTACTTGTTGGCGCCGAGCTCGATCGGCACGCCGACGAGCGAGCCGTACTCGGTCCAGGAGCCGTCGTAGTTCTTGACGTTGGTCTGGCCGAGCAGCTCGTGCAGGACGAACCAGGTCAGGGCCGAGCGCTCACCGATGCGGCAGTAGGCGATGGTGTCCTTGGAGAGGTCCACCTGCTCGTCCTCGTAGAGCGCCTTCAGCTCGTCGTCGGACTTGAACGTGCCGTCGTCGTTGGCGTTCTTCGACCACGGGATGTTGCGGGCGCTCGGCACGTGGCCGGGGCGCTGCGACTGCTCCTGCGGGAGGTGGGCCGGGGCGAGCAGCTTGCCGCTGAACTCGTCGGGCGAGCGCACGTCGACCAGGTTCTTGGAGCCGATGGCCGCCACGACGTCGTCGCGGAAGGCGCGGATCGAGGTGTCCTGGGCCTTGGCCTTGTACTCGGTGGCGGGACGCTTGGGGACCTCGGCGCCGTCGACCAGGTCGCGGGAGTCCAGCTCCCACTTCTTGCGGCCGCCGTCGAGGAGCTTCACGTCCTGGTGGCCGTAGAGCTTGAAGTACCAGAAGGCGTACGAGGCGAACCAGTTGTTGTTGCCGCCGTAGAGGACGACGGTGGAGTCGTTCGCGATGCCCTTCGCCGACAGGAGCTTCTCGAAGCCCTCCTGGTCGATGAAGTCACGGCGGACCGGGTCCTGGAGGTCCTTGGTCCAGTCGATGCGGATCGCGTTCTTGATGTGGTTCTTGTCGTACGCGGAGGTGTCCTCGTCGACCTCGACGATGACCACCTTGGGGTCGTCGATGTGGGCCTCGACCCAGTCGGCGTCTACCAGGACGTCGCTGCGGCTCATGATTCTCTCCTCCGGGGCAGTTACGGCGGTACGGCTGTGCGAGGGGACGTGCGGGTACGACGGACGAGCGCGGGGAGGCGCGGGGAAGTGCGGCGTACGTGGCACGGGGGGCGGCCCTGACCGGAATCGTCGACGGGCCGGGGGAATGCGGGAGTTACGGCTCCCGCTAGAAGGTGCGACAGAGCATGGCGGCGACGCGGCACAGGTCTACTGCCCGCCGCTTCGTGAGGTCCGCCTGTCGGTTCATGGTGCCGATCGTAGGGATGCGGAGGCGGCTGTGTCACCGGTGCTCCGCATACTGAGACGCGATCGTCCACTATGCGGGAATGATGGAAGCCCGCGGCCACCCCGGTGGGGCCGCGGGCTCCCTGTAGTCCTGGTCACATCCGCCCGCCGGACGGCCCTGTCTCGCACTGCGGACAGGGCCCTCCCGCGGCGGGACTCAGCCGGTCAGGCTCACGTCCGAGCCCGTCACGGACATGTCCACGCCGTCCGGCGCCGCCTCGACCTTCTGGAGCTTTATCCCGGCCGGCAGGTCGTCGACCTTCTGCTTGAAGTCGGTGACGTCCCGGACCATGCCCTCGGGCAGCGGGAGGGAGACGCCGAGTACCTCGAGCTTCTTGGGGATCTCGTCGGCGTGGACCACGATGCTGTCGCCCTCGACCCGCACCGAGCTGAGCACGTGGACCGGCTTGGGCAGCGTCGTGCCGCCCTTGCTGACCTCGACCTCGACCTTGATCTTGCCGTTGCCGCCGTCGGAGAGGCCGACGACCTTGCCGGTGGCGCCGAGCGGCAGCTCCACGGGCTCGGACTTGCCGGCCTTCAGGAGTTCGTCGTACGAGACGCGGGCCGTGCCCGTCGCGGTCGCGGCCCTCGCCGAGCTGTAGTCGCCGGAGAACTTCACGCCCTTCATGTGGGCCGTCAGATCGGCGATGCGGATCGAGTCGGAGCCGGACCTGGCGTCGTAGTCCTTGATGCCCACCTCGACCTCGTCCAGCTCGCCGCCCGCGACCTGGGTCAGGAAGGGGAACCCCTTGATGGAGACGTCGGGCGTCTCGCTCAGCCCCTCGTTGGTGCGCAGCTTCTCCGCCGCCTCGCCCTCGGCGAAGTTCACGGCGAGCCGGTCGGCCGCCACGAAGAGACCTGCGAGGACCACCACGACGACCAGAAGTATCCGTATGGCGCGCTTGCTCATGTCCGGTGTTCCCCCACTTGTCCCCCCGCCTCGGCTGTCGTTTCCGCGAGCCTAAAGGACAGGTCCCCGGCCGGTGGGACCGGCCGGGGACCTGTCGATCAGCTGTGACGATGCACGGCCGTCGGCTGTGGGGGCGTACGGCCGTCAGCCGATGGCACGCCCGAGGACGTAGACGACCGGGGCCGCCGCCGCCAGCGGCAGCGCGACGCCCGCCGTCATGTGGACGAAGCGCGACGGGTAGTCGTAGCTCGCCACGCGGTGCCCGATCAGCGCGCAGACCCCGGCGCCGACGGCGAGCAGCGCGCCCTTGCTCCCCAGGTCGTTCATCCCGCCGACGGCGACCCCGGCCCCGGCGGCCGCGAGCAGCGCGACGACGACGGAGACGGGCGTGGGCAGCGGCAGCGCGCGGGCGAGGATCGCGACGGCGACGGCGATACCGCCCACGGTGACGGCGTCGGAAACGGCCGCGAGGTGCCCGGCGGCGATGATCGCGAGCGCGGCGGAGACGACGGTGGCCATGAGCCCGTACATCCGCTCGTCGGCACCGGCGCGGCTGCGCAGCTGGAGGACGAGCACCAGCAGCACCCACACTCCGAGCGTGCCGAGGATCGCGGCGGGCGCGTTCTCCTTGCCGACGCCGAGCAGGACGGCGTCGGCGACGACACCGCCGAGGAAGGCGAGCGCGATGCCCTGCCGGGCCGGCCACATGCCGTTGAGCCGGAACCATCCGGCGGCGGTCACGGCTTGCAGGATCACCAGCGGTACGAGCAGCGCGTACTGCCCGACGGCGGCGCCCGCGGCGAGCAGCAGCCCGAGGACGGCGGTCAGCGCCGCGGGCTGCATCCCCGGCTCTATGACGGGCGAGCGCCCCTCGGCGCGGGCGCGCTGGGCGTCCGTGACGCGGGCGTTGCCGGTGGTGGTGGCGCGCCCGTAGGTGGGCCCGGCGCCGGAGCCCTCGGATTCCGGTGCCGCCTCCGCTCCCGCCGCCTCCGACGTGGCTGGGCGCTCCTCCCGCGGGGGCGAGGGCGGGTTGTACGTGTCGCCCTGCGCGGGCAGGTACGCGGTCTCCGTCACGTCCACCGCGGCGAGCGGCCGCGCCTGCGTCTCCCAGGTCTGCCCCTCCCACTGCTGGGTGTACTGGTCCTGGGAGTACTGGTCCTGGGCGTAGGCCTGCGGGTAGTGCTGCTGGTCCGCGTACTGCTGGTCCGCGTACTGCTGCTGGTCCGGATACGGCTGGGCGTACGGCTGCTGGTCCGCGTACGGCTGCTGGGCGTACGGCTGCTGGGCGTCCGGATACGGCTGCTGGTACTGCTGCTGCTGATCCTCGTAGGACTGCTGCTGGTACTGCTGCTGGTGCTGCTGGTCCCGGTACGGGCCCTCGGGGTACTGCTGCTGCCCGGCATAAGGGTCGTACCCCTCATACCCCTCGTACGGCTGATTGGACATGGCGCTCATCCTCCTGCGAACGGCGGGAGCACCTCGACCGTGCCGCCCTCGGCCAGCCGTACGGTCTCATGCCCTCGGGTACCGACGGGGTCGCCGTCGATCAGGAAGGAGCAGCGCTGGAGGACCCGGACCAGCTCTCCCGGGTGCCGCTCGCGGGCGGCGTCCAGCGCTTCGGCGAGCGTCGCCGCCGCGTACGGCTCCTCGGCGACGCCCGCGGCCGCCTTGGCAGCGGCCCAGTAACGAATGGTGCCGTTCACCATGCGACTCCCCTTTCAGTCGGCGGTTGCCGATGTCCATGATGCCGTGGCCCACACGGCGATCCGGTCGGCGAGCCCGTCCGAGGCCGCGTGCTCGGCGTGCCCCATGCCGTCCTCCAGCCACAGTTGGGCCCCCTGCGGCGCGGCGGCGGCCAGCGCCTTGGGGTGGTCGACGGGGAAGTACGGATCCCGCGTGCCGTGCACGATGAGCAGCGGCGTCGCGCCCATGAGGGGGACGGACTCGACCGGCGAAAGGGGGACGGGGTCCCACTCGTGCGGGTGGATTCGCGTACCGAGTCCGAAGCGGCCCACGACACGCCCCGCGGGCCGCGTGACGACCCAGTGCAGCCTGCGCATCGGCGCGGTCCCCCGGTAGTACCAGCGGGCCGGTGCGCTCACCGCGACGACCGCGTCGGTACGCGCTTCCGTGCGCCCCCTGTGCGACGCGGCGTGACGAAGGACGACTGAACCGCCCATCGAGAAACCGACGGTCACCACGCGCGCGTGGCCCAGCGAACGCGCCCACTCCACCGCCGCCGCGAGGTCGAGCACCTCGCGGTCGCCCACCGTGGAGTGCCCGCCGGAGGCCCCGTGCCCGCGGAAGGAGAAGGTGACCACGGCCGCATGCTGGGCGAACACGGCCGCGATACGGCGCACGTGCGGGCGCCCCAGGCCACCGGTGAAGCCGTGCGCGACGACGATCGCGACGCCGCCGCCGGGCCCGGGGCCGGGCTCGTACGCGGCCTCGATCGCGACCCCGTCCTGTGTACGGAGCGTTGCGCGCCGTTGAACACCGGACGGACCGCGAGTGATCGGCCGCACAGAAGATCGCGCCGCTTGACCTGCCGGACCGGAACTCATGTGGGCTATTCTGCTGGGCAGAGGATCCGGGCAGCGAAGCCCCCGGGTCCTTTTGTGCTTTCAGCCGTGTCGTATACGACGGCGCGCGGGGCCGCGGGCGCGGGCCCTTGGGAACACAGGCAGCATCCGTACGAAGCAGTGCCGTAAACGTCCTCGCAGGGACCGAGGAGGAACCGACGTTATGGGCGAGCGAAACGTGCACGACCGCAGGACGACCCGGGCAGGTGGGGCGCGATGAGCTCTCTGCTGCTCCTGACCAATGCCCTCCAGCCGTCGACGGAGGTGCTCCCCGCCCTCGGCCTGCTCCTTCACCACGTGCGCGTCGCCCCGGCGGAGGGGCCCGCTCTCGTCGACACCCCCGGTGCCGACGTCATCCTCGTCGACGGGCGCCGTGACCTCCCCCAGGTGCGCAGCCTCTGCCAGCTGCTGCGCTCCACGGGCCCCGGCTGTCCGCTCGTCCTCGTCGTCACGGAGGGCGGCCTCGCGGCCGTCACCGCGGACTGGGGCATCGACGACGTACTCCTCGACACGGCGGGCCCCGCCGAGGTCGAGGCGCGGCTGCGGCTCGCGATGGGCCGCCAGCAGATCACCTCCGACGACTCCCCCATGGAGATCCGCAACGGCGATCTCTCCGTGGACGAGGCGACGTACAGCGCGAAGCTCAAGGGCCGGGTCCTCGACCTGACCTTCAAGGAATTCGAACTGCTCAAGTACCTGGCGCAGCACCCGGGCCGGGTCTTCACCCGCGCCCAGCTGCTCCAGGAGGTCTGGGGCTACGACTACTTCGGCGGTACGCGCACGGTCGACGTCCATGTGCGGCGGCTGCGGGCGAAGCTCGGCGTCGAGCACGAGTCGCTCATCGGCACGGTCCGCAATGTCGGTTACCGCTTCGTCACCCCGGAGAAGGTGGAGCGGGCGGCCGACGAGGAGAAGGCGAAGGCGGCGACGCCGCGGGGAGAATCCGCCAGGGAGCGGGCCGGGTCCACCGAGGAGGAGCGCGCCGGGTCCGCCGAGGAGCGCGTCGCGTCCGCCAAGGAAGAAGCGGCCGTACGCCCTACGGGGCAGTAGGTCCATCCGCGTAGACTGCGCGCGTGGCCAAGGTGACGCGGGACGATGTGGCGCGACTGGCGGGTACTTCGACCGCTGTCGTCAGTTATGTCATCAACAACGGACCCCGGCCGGTCGCCCCGGCCACGCGCGAGCGCGTACTCGCCGCGATCAAGGAGCTGGGCTACCGCCCGGACCGGGTCGCGCAGGCCATGGCGTCCCGGCGCACGGACCTCATAGGCATGATCGTGCCGGACGCGCGCCAGCCGTTCTTCGCGGAGATGACGCACGCCGTCGAACAGGCGGCGTCCGAGCGCGGAAAGATGGTCCTCGTCGGCAACTCCGACTACGTGGAGGAGCGCGAGACCCACTACCTGCGCGCCTTCCTCGGCATGCGGGTCTCCGGCCTCATCCTCGTCAGCCACGGCCTGACCGACCAGGCCGCCGCCGAGATAGACGCGTGGGACGCGCGCGTGGTGCTGCTGCACGAGCGGCCCGAGGCCATCGACGACGTCGCGGTCGTCACGGACGACATCGGCGGCGCGCAGCTCGCCACGCGGCACCTCCTCGAACACGGTCATGAGTACGTGGCCTGCCTCGGCGGCATGGCCGAGACCCCGACCGTCGGCGACCCCGTCTCCGACCACGTCGAGGGCTGGCGGCGCGCGATGCGGGAGGCCGGGCGTTCGGTGGAGGGGCGGCTCTTCGAGGCGCCGTACAACCGCTACGACGCGTACCAGGTGGGCCTGGAACTGCTCGCCGGGCCGCACAGGCCCAGCGCCATCTTCTGCTCCACGGACGACCAGGCGATCGGTGTGCTCCGGGCGGCACGGGAGCTGCGCATCGACGTGCCGGGGGAGCTGGCCGTGGCCGGGTTCGACGACGTCAAGGAGGCGGGTCTGACGGATCCGCCGCTGACGACGGTGGCCTCGGACCGTCCCGCGATGGCGCGCGCGGCGGTGGACCTGGTCCTGGACGACGGCCTGCGGGTCGCCGGCTCGCGCCGGGAGCGGCTGAAGCTGTTTCCCTCGCGGTTGGTGGTGCGGCAGTCCTGCGGCTGCGAATAGCTGGCCTCTGGCCTTGAGCGGGGCTGGCCCCTCACCCTGGGCGGGGGCTCGGTCGATCACCGGCTTCGCCGAGTTCGTCCTCAAGCGCCGGACGGGCTGATATTTGCCGGGCGGGGCTTGATATCTCCTCGGTGCCACGCGACGTCCGAACCGGTGCCCCGCGACGTCCGAACCGGTGCCACGCGTCGTCCGAACCGTTCCAACGCGACGTCGCGAAACCGCCAGCGCCACCCCTGCCCC
>NZ_WMBF01000877.1:0-518 GCF_019400875.1 Streptomyces anatolicus
GGGCTGGGACGTCCTGCCCACCCCCGTGGACGCGGACACCCTGGCCCGGGCGGAGGCGGCCCTGGGCTTCCGCCTGCCCCCACTGCTCGCCGCGCTGTACACCCGCGTGGGCGACGGCGGATTCGGCCCGGAGTACGGCCTGTTGCCCCTGCTGGAAGGCAAGTCCTCCGGAGGCGAGCCCGCGGTCGTCGAGAAGTACCTGGGGATGCGCCACTCCGACGACTGGGGCTGGCCGGAAGGCGTGCTGCCGATATCCCACTGGGGCTGCGCGATGTACGCGTGCGTGGACTGCCGCGCGGACTCCGCCCAGGTCCTGCTCTTCGAGCCCAATGGCGGCGACCCGGACCACGCCTGGTTCATAGACTCCCCGAGCCTGGCGGCCTGGCTGACGGCGTGGCTCGACGGCACCGGTTGGTACGAGGAGGACAACGAGGGCCTGGAACTCCCTCGTTGGCGGCACGCCCGGACCCGCACGACCCAAGCCTGAGGCTCGGCCCCCACTCAGCGCCGCCCAGCGC
>NZ_WMBF01000332.1:0-6994 GCF_019400875.1 Streptomyces anatolicus
ACGGTGACCGTCACCCCGCCCCCGCCCTCGACCTGCGACTGCGCCCCGGGGAAGTGACCGCACGGCACGGACGGGCGGTCCCGGACGAAGTGATCCAAACCGCTTCCGGGCCGCCCCGCGCCTGCCTAGGCTGGGCGGTGTGACTCAGACTGCGTACCTCCGGTATCCGCACATCCACGGCGAGTTGGCCGCCTTCACGGCCGAGGACGACGTCTGGGTCGCCCCCCTCGACGGGGGCCGCGCCTGGCGGGTGAGCGCCGACAACATGCCCGTGAACCACCCCCGCTTCTCCCCGGACGGCACCACCCTCGCCTGGACCTCCACCCGCGACGGGGCGCCCGAGGTGCACATCGCGCCCGTCGACGGCGGCCCCGCCAAGCGGCTGACGTACTGGGGCACTTGGAAGACGGGCGTACGCGGCTGGACCCCCGACGGCCAGGTCCTCGCCGTCAGCGCGACGGGCCAGGCCTCGCCGCGCCGCAGCTGGGCGCGGGCCGTGCCGCTGGACGGCGGCCCCGCGGCCACCCTGCCCTACGGCCTGGTCGGCGATGTCGCGCACGGCCCCGACGGGCAGGTCCTGCTGCTCTCCGCGCCCATGGGCCGCGAGGCAGCCTGGTGGAAGCGGTACCGCGGCGGCACCGCGGGCAAGCTGTGGATCCGCGAGGCCGCGGACGCCGAGTTCGTACGCCTGCACGAAGACCTCGACGGGAACATCGAGTACCCGCTGTGGGTGGGGGAGCGGGTCGCCTTCCTCAGCGACCACGAAGGCGTCGGCGCCCTCTACTCCTCGCTGCCCGACGGCTCCGACCTGCGCCGCCACACCCCCCTCGACGGCTTCTACGCCCGGCACGCCGCCACCGACGGCACCCGCGTGATCTATATGAGCGCCGGTGAGCTGTGGCTCCTCGACGCTCTGGCCGACACCGAACCGCGCCGCCTCGACATCCGGCTCGGCGGGCAGCGCGCCGACCTCCAGCCGCACCCCGTGGCCGCCGCCCGCTGGTTCGGGGCCGCCGCGCCCGACCACACCGGCCGCGGCAGCGCGGTCTCCGTACGCGGCTCCGTGCACTGGATCACCCACCGCGAAGGCCCCGCCCGCGCGCTCGCCGCCACTCCGGGAGTACGCGCCCGGCTGCCCCGCACCTTCCGCGTGGCCGGTGAGGAGCACGTGGTGTGGGTGACTGACGCGGAGGGCGACGAGGCGCTGGAGTTCGCCCCCGCCACCGGCCCCGCGCCCGGCGCGACGCCCCGCAGGCTCGCCGCCGGACAGCTCGGCCGGGTCCTCTCGCTCGCCATGTCACCGGACGGCAGCCGCGCCGCCGTCGCCTCGCACGACGGACGTGTCCTGCTCGTCGAGCGCGAGAGCGGCGAGGTCCGCGAGGTCGACCGCGCCGAGGACGGCGAGGCCACCGGGCTCGTCTTCTCACCCGACTCCGCCTGGCTCGCCTGGTCGCACCCGGGCCCGCGCCCGCTGCGCCAGCTCAGGCTCGCCAACACCGCCGACCTGTCGGTGTCCGAGGCGACCCCGCTGCGCTTCCGCGACTACGCGCCCGCGTTCACCCTCGACGGCAAGCACCTCGCCTTCCTCTCCGCGCGCGCCTTCGACCCGGTCTACGACGAGCACGTCTTCGACCTCGCCTTCGTCGGCGGCTCCCGGCCCTACCTGCTCACGCTCGCCGCGACCACACCGTCGCCGTTCGGCCCGCAGCGGCACGGCAGGCCCTTCGAGGGGCAGGACAGCCCCGGCGCCGAGACCCCCGACAGCGAGGGCGCCCCCGTCACCCGCATCGACTTCGACGGGCTCGCCGACCGCATCGTGCCGTTCCCCGTGGAAGCCGCCCGCTACACCACGCTGCGCGCCGCCAAGGACGGCCTGCTCTGGCTTCGCCACCCGGTGCGCGGCGTGCTCGGCGCCTCCCGGGCCACCCCGTCCGACCCGGAACCCCACACGGAACTGGAGCGGTACGACTTCGCCCAGCGCCGCGTGGAGGAACTGGCCGCCGACGCCGACCACTTCGCGGTCACCGGCGACGGCAAACGGGTCCTGCTGTGGACCGACGGCAAGCTGAAGGTGGTGCCGAGCGACCGGCGCGCCTCCGGCGACGAGGACAGCGACTCGAACATCACCGTCGACCTCTCCCGCATCCGCCACACCGTCGACCCGGCCGCCGAGTGGCGCCAGATGTACGACGAGACGGGCCGCCTGATGCGGGACAACTTCTGGCGGCCCGACATGGGCGGCGTCGACTGGGACGGCGTACTGGACCGCTACCGCCCCGTCCTCGACCGCGTCGCCACCCACGACGACCTCGTCGACCTGCTCTGGGAGGTCCAGGGCGAACTGGGCACCTCGCACGCCTACGTCACCCCCGGCGGCGGGGGCGGCTCCGCCCTGCGCCAGGGCCTCCTCGGCGCCGACCTCTCGCGCGGCGACGACGGCCAGTGGCGCATCGACCGCGTCCTCCCCTCCGAGAGCTCCGACCCCGCCGCGCAGTCCCCGCTCGCGGCCCCCGGCGTCGCGGTGCGCCCGGGCGACGCGGTGGTCGAGGTCAACGGCCGGCCCGTCGACCCCGTCACGGGCCCGGGACCGCTGCTCGTCGGCACCGCGGGCAAATGCGTGGAGCTGACCGTCTCGCCCTCGGGCGGCGGCGATCCGCGGCACGCCGTGGTGGTCCCCGTCGCCGACGAGGGGCCGCTGCGCTACCACGCCTGGGTCGCCGACCGGCGGGCCTACGTCCACGAGTGCTCGGGCGGCCGCCTCGGCTACCTCCACGTCCCCGACATGCAGGCGCCCGGCTGGGCGCAGATCCACCGGGACCTGCGCGTGGAGGTCGCCCGCGAGGGCCTGGTCGTCGACGTCCGCGAGAACAGTGGCGGGCACACCTCCCAGCTCGTCGTGGAGAAGCTGGCGCGCCGCGTCGTCGGCTGGGACCTGCCCCGCGGCGAACGGCCCCTCAGCTACCCCCTGGACGCGCCGCGCGGCCCGGTCGTCGCCGTCGCCAACGAGTTCTCCGGCTCCGACGGCGACATCGTCAACGCCGCGATCCGCGCGCTAGGCATCGGCCCCGTCGTCGGCACCCGCACCTGGGGCGGCGTCGTCGGCATCGACAGCCGCTACCACCTGGTCGACGGGACGCTGGTGACCCAGCCGAAGTACGCGTTCTGGATGGAGGGCCCCGGCTGGGGCGTCGAGAACTATGGCGTCGCCCCCGACGTCGAGATCGTCACCACCCCCGACGACTACGCGGCGGGCCGCGACCCGCAGTTGGACGAGGCCGTGCGGATCGCGCTCGCCGCGCTGGAGGAGAACCCCGCGAAGACGGCACCGGACCTCCCCGGGGCGCCATAGGCCCGCCACCGCGCCGAGGGATAGCATTCCAGCGTACTGATCACTGCTCACGAGGAGGCCGGACCCATGGCGGGCGAAGCGCGAAGCGACTGCTTGTTCTGCAAGATCGTCGCGGGTGAGGTGCCGGCGGACGTCGTGCGGGAGACCGAGACGACCCTCGCCTTCCGTGACATAAACCCCCAGGCTCCCTCGCACGTCCTGGTGATCCCCAAGGTCCACCACCCCGACGCCGCCGCGCTGGCCGCCGCCGCGCCGGAGATCGCCGCCGACGTGCTGCGCGAGGCGGGCGAGGTGGCCGCCCAGGAGGGGTCCGAGAGCTACCGCCTCGTCTTCAACACCGGGACCGGCGCCGGCCAGACCGTCTTCCACGCGCACGTGCACGTCCTGGGCGGCCGCGGCCTCCAGTGGCCCCCCGGATAGCGGGGCCAACCCCTCTTGTCCGTACGTGAATTGGTGGTGCTCGGCACCGCCAGCCAGGTCCCGACCCGGCACCGCAACCACAACGGCTACGTCCTGCTCTGGGACGGCCAGGGCCTCCTCTTCGACCCCGGCGAGGGCACGCAGCGCCAGATGCTGCGCGCCGGGGTCGCCGCGCACGACCTGCACCGGATCTGCGTCACCCACTTCCACGGCGACCACTCCCTCGGCCTCGCCGGGGTGATCCAGCGCATCAACCTCGACCGGGTCCCGCACCCCGTCACCGCCCACTACCCGGCCTCCGGACAGCGCTTCTTCGACCGGCTGCGGTACGCCACGGCCTACCGCGAGACCGTCCGGCTCACCGAGGCCCCGGTCGCCGCCGACGGCCCGCTCGCCGCCGGACCCTCGTACGCCCTCGACGCGGTGAAGCTCTCCCACCCCGTCGAGTCGTACGGCTACCGCCTCACCGAACCGGACGGGCGCCGCATGCTGCCCCGCCTGCTCGCCGAGCGCGGCATCAAGGGCCCCGACGTCGGGCGCCTCCAGAAGGAGGGCAGCCTCGGCGGCGTCGCCCTCGACGAGGTCAGCGAGGTGCGGCGCGGCCAGCGGTTCGCCTTCGTGATGGACACCCGGCTCTGCGACGGCGTGTACGCGCTCGCCGAGGGCTGCGACATGCTCGTCATCGAGTCGACGTTCCTCGACGAGGACGAGCAACTGGCCACCGACCACGGCCACCTGACCGCAGGTCAGGCCGCGCGGGTCGCGATCGACGCGGGCGTACGCCATCTCGTGCTGACGCATTTCAGCCAGCGCTACCCCGACCCGGGCGTCTACGAACAGCAGGCACGCGCCGCCGGGTTCGACGGCGAACTCACCATCGCCCACGACCTGTTGCGCGTCCCCCTGCCCAAACGCACCTGAACACGCACCTGAGCACCCCCCACACAGCACAGAACTGAGCGAGACCGCACCATGCCGATCCCCAAGGCCGAACTCCACCTCCACATCGAAGGCACCCTCGAACCCGAGCTGGCCTTCGCGCTCGCCGCGCGCAACGACGTCGACCTGCCCTACGCCGACACCGAGGAGCTGCGCAAGGCCTACCTCTTCGACGACCTCCAGTCCTTCCTCGACCTCTACTACGGCCTGATGGCCGTGCTGCGCACCGAGGCCGACTTCGCGGACCTCGCCGACGCCTACCTCGCGCGCGCCGCCGCCCAGGGCGTACGGCACGCGGAGATCTTCTTCGACCCGCAGGCGCACCTCGCCCGAGGCGTCCCCCTCGCCACCGTCATCGACGGCCTCTCCCGCGCGCTCGACCGCTCCGAGGAGCGGCACGGCGTCTCCACCCGGCTCATCATGTGCTTCCTGCGCGACCAGTCCGCCGAGTCCGCGATGGAGACCCTGCGGGCCGCCGAGCCCCACCTCGACCGGATCATCGGCGTCGGCCTCGACTCGGCCGAGGTCGGCCACCCGCCGGCGAAGTTCAAGGAGGTGTACGAGGCCGCCGCCGCGCTGGGCCTGCGGCTCGTCGCCCACGCGGGCGAGGAGGGCCCGCCCGCCTACATCACCGAGGCCCTTGACGTGCTGCGCGTCGAGCGCGTCGACCACGGCCTGCGCTGCATGGAGGACCCGGAGCTTGTGGAGCGCCTGGTCCGCGAGCGGGTGCCGCTCACCCTGTGCCCGCTCTCGAACGTGCGGCTGCGCGCCATCGACGTACTCGAGGAGCACCCGCTGGCCCGGATGATGGACGCCGGGCTGCTGTGCACAATCAACTCCGACGACCCCGCCTACTTCGGCGGATACGTCGACGACACCTTCCACGCCGTCCGCGAGGCGCTCGGCATCGACCAGGAGCGGCTGCGCACCCTGGCGCGGAACTCCTTCGAGGCGGCCTTCCTCGACAGGGACGCGGCGGACGAGGCGCTGCGGGCGCGGTACCTCGCGGAGGTCGAGGCCTACTCGTTCGACTGACCGCGCCGACAGCACCGTGCCGGCGGCACCGCGCCGATGGACCGCGCGACGTGCCGGACCCGGGAACCCCGGGCCCCCGCGCGCGTCGTCCGTTACGTTGCCTGCATGGTCGTACCCCTACAGCCCACCGTCGACCCGCTGAAGGCGGCCCGCAGAGCCGGTGATCCGGCCTGCGACGTCTACCTCACCGGCACGGTCTTCCTCGACATCATCTTCACCGGCCTCGACTCCGCGCCGGTGCGCGGGACCGAGTCCTGGGCGCGCGGCATGGGGTCGAGCCCCGGCGGCGTCGCCAACATGGCGGCCGCGCTCGCCCGGCTCGGCCTGCACACCTCGCTGGCCGCCGCCTTCGGCGACGACCACTACGGGGAGTACTGCTGGGACACCCTCGAAGGAGGCGAGGGCATCGACCTCACCTCGTCGCGGACCATTCCCGGCTGGCACACCCCGGTGACCGTCTCCATGGCCTACGAGGGCGAGCGGACCATGGTCAGCCACGGCCACGAGCCGCCGCCGGACGCCGACGCCCCGGACGGCGGCGCCCCCTCCTGCCCGCCACGCGCGCGTGCCGCCATCGCCTCGCTCACGCCCGGCAGCCGCGCCCCCTGGATCGCGCAGGCCGCCCGCAGCGGCACGCGGATCTTCGCCGACGTCGGCTGGGACGACACCGGCCGCTGGGACCTCGCGGCCCTCCCCGACCTGGCGCACTGCGAGGCCTTCCTGCCGAACGCGGAGGAGGCGATGCGGTACACGCGTACGTCGTGCCCCCGGGCGGCCGCACGGGCGCTGACCGAGCATGTGCCGCTGGCGGTGGTGACCCTCGGCGCGGAGGGCGCGTACGCGGTGGACCGGCGGACCGGGGAGACCGCGGACGTCCCCGCCATCGAGGTGGAGGCGCTGGACCCCACCGGCGCGGGCGATGTCTTCGTGGCGGGCTTCGTCACCGGGACGCTCGCGGAGTGGCCGCTCGCGGACCGGCTGGCCTTCGCCGGGCTCACGGCGGCGCTCTCCGTGCAGGAATTCGGCGGGTCCCTGTCCGCGCCCGGCTGGGCGGAGGTCGGGGCGTGGTGGCAGCGCGTACGGGAGTTCGACGAACAGGACCCGGCGGCGCTGCGGCGCTACAGCTTCCTGGAAACCCTCCTCCCGGCCCAGAGCCGCCCCTGGCCCCTACGCAGAGCGGTCCCGACGATCGGCTTCAGATCGGCGTAAGGGGGAAAGGTTCTTCGGCAAGGACGAGGCGCGGGGCAAACG
>NZ_WMBF01000333.1:0-6980 GCF_019400875.1 Streptomyces anatolicus
CTGCTGCCACGTCCGCGGTAGGGGAGAGCCCCGTCAGGGGCGCGGGGAACTGCGCGACCAGCCACAAGCGACCCGCAGCCCGCCACCAGGCAACAACCCCCCCCGGGGTGCTAATCCGCCCGCCGCGTAGGGGACAACTGCTCAGAGGGGACCGCCTGCTGCTCGGGAAGGAGCGGAAAGCGCCTCGGCGCCAAGGCGAGGAGAACAAGCAGGGCCAGGCACGCCGCACCCCCCGCCCCAAGGAACACCGCGTCGACCGCCCCGTCCACCGCCCGCCGCAACCGCTCCGGATCGGAGACGGACCCGGGGTCGTCCAGGACGCGGGCGACCGAGTCGAGGGAGCCGGAGCCGCCGAGCCGCGCGCTCAGTACCCCGTTGGCCACCGCGCCGAAGAGCGCGGCGCCCAGGGTCTGGCCGATCTGGCGGCAGAAGAGGACGGACGCCGTCGCCGTGCCGCGCTCGGCCCAGTCGACGGTGGACTGGACGCCGACGATCAGCGGGAGCTGGAAGATGCCGAGGGCCGCGCCGAGCAGCAGCATGAGCAGGGCCGGCTGCCAGGCCGAGCCGGGGTAGGGGAGCAGCGGGAAGGCGAACATGAGCAGGGCCGCCGCCGAGGCACCGATGGCCGCCGTGTTCCGGAAGCCGATCCTGCGGTACACGTGCTGGCTGAACGCGGCCGACACCGGCCAGCTCAAGGTCATCGCGGAGAGCACGAACCCCGCCGCGATCGGCGCGAGCCCGAGCACGGACTGGGCGTAGGTGGGCACGAAGACCGTGGGGGCGACCATCAGAAGACCGAGCGCGCCGAGCGCGAGGTTCACCGCGGCGATGGTGCGCCGCCGCCAAACCCAGCCGGGGATGATCGGCTCCGCGGCCCGCCGCTCGACGAGGACGACGACCCCCACCAGCGCGAGCCCCGCCCCGAACAGCGCGAGCGAGGGCGCCGAGAGCCAGGGCCAGGCGACGCCGCCCTGCACGAGCGCGGTCAGCAGCACGCCGCCGCAGGCGAAGACGGCGAGCGCGCCGGGCCAGTCGACGCGGCGCCGCGCCACCGGCTCCCGGGCCGGTTCGTGCAGGTGCCGCACGATCAGCCAGAGCGCGAACGCCCCGATCGGCAGGTTGATGAGGAAGATCCAGCGCCAGTCGGCGGCGGCGGCGATGAGCCCGCCGAGCGCGGGGCCCGCGATGGACGCGATGGCCCACACCGTCGACAACTTCGCCTGGATCTTGGGGCGTTCCTTGAGCGGGTAGAGGTCGGCGGCGAGAGTCTGCACGGTGCCTTGGATGGCGCCGCCGCCAAGGCCCTGGACGACGCGGAAGGCGATGAGCGACTCCATGTTCCAGGCGAGCGCGCACAGCGCGGAGCCGAGGAGGAACAGGAGGCTGCCCGCGACGAGTACGGGCTTGCGGCCGAAGGTGTCGGAGAGCTTGCCGTAGACGGGCAGGGTGACCGTGGCCGCGAGCAGGTACCCGGAGAAGAGCCAGGAGAAGATCGGGAAGCCGCCGAGGGAGCCGACGATCTGGGGGACGGCGGTCGACACGATCGTGGCGTCGACGGCGACCAGCGCCATGGAGAGCATCAGCGCGGCGACGACCGCGCCCCGGCCCCGTATCGCGTCCTGCGTCCCCGTGTCCGTACGCGTGCCCACCACGATTCCTTCCCCCTGCACCAGTTGCTGCGGGCCACCTTCTCACCCGCCGGGGGGTGGGGGGCAGGGTGCGACCAACCCTGAGTCGGCCTCCACCGGCGGGTGGAGATCCCCTAGGGGATCCTCCGTACTTCGGATCGGGGAGGGTTCGTACCGCCGGAGGATGAGCGGGTCCCGGCCGGTCCTTAGATTGGCTTTACAGCGCACCGCACGGGTGGGGGTGGGGTTTACCCCCGTAAAAGACTGCGCTGAGCACCAGCGCGCCGGACCCCTGCGCGACCCCAGACTTGTTCGCACGGCGAACAGATCAAGACATCCGCCTTACCGCATGACCGACATAGGAGACGTACCGTGACAACGGCTGTAACCACACCCAGGCACGGGGGCACGGGAGGGCGTACGGCCGTGGCGGCACGAGCACGCCAGGTCGTGAAGGCGTACGGATCCGGGGAGACCAGGGTCGTCGCGCTCGACGGGATCGACGTGGACATCGCCCGCGGGCACTTCACCGCGATCATGGGCCCCTCCGGCTCCGGCAAGTCCACCCTGATGCACTGCCTCGCCGGCCTCGACACCGTCACCTCCGGGCAGATCTACCTGGACGAGACCGAGATCACCGGCCTGAAGGACAAGAAGCTCACGCGGCTGCGCCGGGACCGGATCGGCTTCATCTTCCAGGCGTTCAACCTGCTCCCGACGCTCAACGCCCTGGAGAACATCACGCTCCCGATGGACATAGCGGGCCGCAAGCCCGACCGCGCCTGGCTCGACCAGGTCGTGGAGACCGTGGGCCTCGCCGGGCGCCTCAAGCACCGCCCGACCGAGCTCTCCGGCGGCCAGCAGCAGCGCGTCGCCGTGGCCCGCGCGCTCGCCTCCCAGCCCGAGATCATCTTCGGCGACGAGCCGACCGGAAACCTCGACTCCCGTGCGGGAGCAGAGGTGTTGGGCTTCCTGCGCCGCTCGGTGACCGAC
Organism: Streptomyces anatolicus; assembly: GCF_019400875.1. Classification (NCBI taxonomy): domain Bacteria; kingdom Bacillati; phylum Actinomycetota; class Actinomycetes; order Kitasatosporales; family Streptomycetaceae; genus Streptomyces; species Streptomyces anatolicus. The sequence continues at coordinate 2,622 of NZ_WMBF01000333.1, forward strand.
CTGGGCCAGACCATCGTGATGGTCACGCACGACCCGGTCGCCGCCTCGTACGCGGACCGGGTGCTGTATCTGGCCGACGGCCGGATCGTCGACGAGATGCACCACCCGACCGCCGACCAGGTCCTCGACCGCATGAAGTCCTTCGACGCGCGGGGGCGCACGTCATGACCGTCCTCAAGACCTCGATGCGCAACTTCCTCGCGCACAAGGGCCGGATGGCACTCTCCGCGGTCGCCGTGGTCCTGTCGGTGGCGTTCGTCTGCGGCACGCTCGTCTTCTCCGACACCGTCTCCACCACCTTCGACAAGCTCTTCGCGGCCACCTCCGCGGATGTCACGGTCACCCCCAAGTCCGCCGACGACACGGACGAGGGGCCGCGCAGCGGCAGGCCCGAGTCGATGCCCGCCTCCGTCGTCCAGGAGGCGAAGAGGGCCGAGGGCGTCAAGGGTGCCGAGGGCGCGATCATCAGCCAGAGCGTGACCGTCGTCGACGCGGAGAACGAGAACGTCGGCCCCACCAGCGGCGGCCCGACGCTCGCGGGCAACTGGACGCGCAACGACCTGCGTTCGATGGAGATCACCTCCGGCCACTCCCCGCGCGGCCCCACCGAGGTGATGGTCGACGCCGACACCGCCGACAAGCACGACCTGAAGATCGGCGACAAGCTGCGCACCATCGCCGCGACCGGCGACCACACCGCGAAGATCACCGGCATCGCCACCTTCAAGGTGACCAACCCAGGCGCCGCGGTCGTCTACTTCGACACCGCCACCGCCCAGCGCGAACTCCTCGGCGCCACCGGCCGGTTCACGCACATCAACCTCACCGCCCAGGCGGGCGTCAGCGACACCGAGCTGAAGGCGAGCGTCGCGGGCACCCTCGACAAGGCCGCGTACGACATCAAGACGCAGAAGGAGAGCGCGGACGACAACCGCGAGTCCGTCAGCGGCTTCCTGAACGTCATGAAGTACGCGATGCTCGGCTTCGCCGGGATCGCCTTCCTCGTCGGCATCTTCCTGATCATCAACACCTTCTCGATGCTGGTCGCCCAGCGCACCCGCGAGATCGGCCTGATGCGGGCCATCGGCTCGAGCCGCAAGCAGGTCAACCGCTCCGTGCTCGTCGAGGCGCTGCTGCTCGGCGTGACCGGCTCGGTCCTCGGTGTCGGCGCGGGCATCGGCCTCGCCGTCGGCCTGATGAAGCTCATGTCCGGCATGGGCATGGAGCTTTCCACCGGTGACCTCACCGTCAGCTGGACGACGCCCGTCATCGGCATGGTCCTCGGCATCGTCGTCACCGTCCTCGCCGCCTACCTCCCCGCACGCCGGGCGGGCAAGGTCTCCCCGATGGCCGCCCTGCGCGACGCGGGCACCCCGGCCGACGGCAGGGCGAGCGTGCTGCGCGCCGTCATCGGCCTGGCCCTCACCGGCGTGGGCGTCCTCGCCCTCTACGCCGCCGCGCAGGCCGACAAGGCCAAGGAGGGCTCGCTCTACCTCGGCGGCGGGGTCGTGCTCACCCTCATCGGCTTCATCGTCATCGGCCCGGTGCTCGCCTCCGGTGTGGTCCGCGTGATCAGCGTGGTCCTGCTGCGGGCGTTCGGCCCCGTCGGGCGGATGGCCGAGCGCAACGCCCTGCGCAACCCGCGCCGCACCGGCGCCACCGGCGCCGCCCTGATGATCGGCCTCGCGCTGGTCGCCTGCCTCTCCGTGGTCGGCTCCTCGATGGTCGCCTCCGCCACGGAGGAGCTGGACAAGTCGGTCGGCGCGGACTTCATCGTGCAGGGCAAGGGCGGGCTCACGGCCGAGGCCGAGCGGGCCCTCACCAAGACGCCGGGCGTCGACCACTTCAGCCGCTACAAGGACGTCGGCGCCGACATCACCACCCCCGACGGCAAGGTCACCAAGGGCGCGGGCCTCAGCGCCACCGACCCGACCTACGTCAAGGACCTGCGCCGCGAGGCTGTCTCCGGTGATGTGTCCGCCGCGTACGGCAAGGACGCCATGTCCGTGGGCGAGGAGTTCGCAGGCAAGCACCGGCTGAAGGTCGGCGACACGCTGAAGGTCGCCTTCGACGACGGCCGCACCGGTGAGCTGAAGCTGGCGGCGATCACCTCCGACGAGGGCTCCCTCGAGAAGGGCGCGATGTACACCGCCATCGCCACCGCGGAGCGGTACGTGCCCGCCGACCGGATGCCGCTCACCGAGATGGTGCTCGCCGAGGCGTCCGCCGGCCAGCAGGACAAGGCGTACAAGGCGCTCAAGAAGTCGCTGGACGCCTACCCGCAGTTCGAGGTCATGGACCAGACCGACTTCAAGGAGACCCTGAAGGACCAGGTCGGCCAGATGCTGAACATGGTCTACGGCCTGCTGGGCCTCGCGATCATCGTCGCGATCCTCGGCGTGGTGAACACCCTGGCCCTCTCGGTGGTCGAGCGCACCCGGGAGATCGGCCTGATGCGGGCCATCGGCCTCTCGCGCCGCCAGCTGCGCCGCATGATCCGCATGGAGTCGGTGGTCATCGCCCTCTTCGGCGCGCTGCTCGGCCTCGGGCTCGGGATGGGCTGGGGGGCGACGGCCCAGAAGCTCCTCGCCCTCGAAGGCCTGAAGGTCCTGGACATCCCGTGGCCGACGATCATCGCGGTCTTCATCGGGTCGGCGTTCGTGGGCCTGTTCGCCGCGCTGGTCCCGGCGTTCCGCGCGGGCCGGATGAACGTCCTGAACGCCATCGCCACCGAATAGCCACCGCGACGGGGGTGCGGGGGAGGCAGGCCCCGGCGGAAGCGCGGCACCGCGCGTCCGCCGGGGCCTGTCCGCGTGCCCGGCCCCGCCTCAGACCTTGCGCAGCAGTACGAACCCGTAGGCGGTGTCCTCCGCCACGTAATCGGTGCCCGGGTGCAGCTTCTCCGCGTACGCGACCGGGTCCTTCGTCCAGCCGGAGCGCACGTCGAGGGCGACATACCGGGGGACGACCGGGCGGGCCGCGCCCACCCAGAAGACGCGGGCGCGGGAGGTGAGCCTGCTGATGGGCCCTATGTTCGCCTCGACGGTGGCGCCGTCCGGCACCCGGTCGAGCATCCGTTCCACCGCGGTGACACGCCCGCTCTTCTCGTACGTCTTCGCCTCGGTGAGGCCCGCCAGCGGCAGGGAGGTCGTCAGGGCCAGCGCGGCGGCGGCGGCGCAGGCCGGCATCCGGTCGGCGTACTGCCGCAGCCACGGCCGTTCGTCGCGGCGCAGGATGTCGACGGCGTCGACGAGGGCGAGCAGGATCACCGGCATCAGGACGGCGCTGTAGTGCCAGTCGGTGCCCCAGTAGTGGTCGTCGGCGGAGAGGAAGCGCCAGCCGAGCGTGGGCAGCGCCACCAGCAGCAGCGGTGAGCGCAGGGCGAGGAGCCCGGTGGTGGGGATGAGCAGCCAGGCGAGCGTACGCAGCTTGGTGTCGAGCCCGCCGAACGCCCCGGCGGCCGCGCCGCCCTCGCCGACCTTGTCCCAGTAGTCGTACGCGCCCCCCGAGTTGAACGCGGGAATGATCAGCGTGAGCGTCACGAGGGTGGCGACGGCGCCGAAGGCCGTGACGGCAAGCGCGTAGGGCACGGCCCTGGAGTGGCCGCGGCGGTGGGCCCGGATCGCCACGACGAGCCCGATGGCGGCGAGCGTCACCCCCAGGTCCTCCTTGACGAGGACCAGCGGCAGCGCCCACAGCAGCGAAGCCCGCCAGCGCTGGCGCAGCAGGGCTTCGAGGGAGAACGCGATCAGCGGTACGGCGAAGCAGATCTCGTGGAAGTCGAAGTCGGCGGCGCGCTGGATCCCCCAGGACAGTCCGTAGGCGACCCCGATGGCCAGACCCGAGCCGCGCCCGAGCAGCCGGGTCGCGGCGCGCGTGACGGGGATCGCGGAGACGGCGAGCAGCAGCGCCTGCGCGACGAGGAGCGTGAGGGGCGAGGGGAAGATCCGGTAGGCGGGCGCGAGCAGCGCGGTGACGGGGCTGAAGTGGTCGCCGAGGATGTTGGCGCCGGGGCCCTTGAGGTCGGCGACCGGCACCTGGAGGTGCGCGTAGGCCCGCACGGCCTGCTCGAAGATGCCCAGATCCCAGGAACGGCTCTCCATGCGCCGGTAGCGCCCGATGGACACGGTGGCGTACGCGAGGAACAGCGCGGCGGCGAGAAGATGCGGGGCGCGGTCCCAGACGGAGCGGGTCCCCTTGCGGGGTCCGGGAGAGGTCTGGTCCCGCGACGGTATGAGCCCATCGCCGCGCACCGGGGCGGGGGCGTCGGGCTGTGCTCCGGGCATGGGGTGCGCTTTCTGATCGGAGAGGGGCGGTGAAAATCAGCCCCTCCAGCGATTGAGGAGCGGGGTCCGGGGC
>NZ_WMBF01000334.1:0-6979 GCF_019400875.1 Streptomyces anatolicus
CGCCAGACCTACGTCAGTTCCAACGCGGGCATCAGGTAATAGAACGCGAACACGCCCGACACCGCATACATCGCAGCCGGAACGTCCCTCCCCCGCCCCGCCGCCAGCCTCAGCACGGTGAACGTGATGAACCCCATGCCGATGCCATTGGTGATCGAGTACGTGAACGGCATCATCAGCATCGTCACGAACGCGGGAATCGCGATCGTGTAGTCGCTCCAGTCGATCTGCCGAATGGACCCGGACAGAATCAGGAAGCCCACCGCGAGCAACGCGGGCGTGGCCGCCTGGGAGGGGACCATCGTGGCGAGCGGCGTGAGGAAGAGCGCGACGGCGAAGAGCCCGCCGGTGACGACGTTCGCGAGGCCCGTGCGCGCGCCCTCGCCGACGCCCGCCGTGGACTCCACGAAGCAGGTGGTGGCCGACGAGGACGACGCGCCGCCCGCGGCGACCGCGATGCCGTCGACGAAGAGCACCTTGTTGATGCCGGGCATGTTGCCGTTGGCGTCGGTCAGCTTGGCCTCGTCGCCGATGCCCATGATCGTGCCCATCGCGTCGAAGAAGCACGAGAGCAGCACGGTGAAGACGAAGAGGACGCCGGTCAGGATGCCGACCTTCTCGAAGCCGCCGAAGAGGCTGATCTCGCCGACGAGCCCGAAGTCCGGCGTCGAGACGGGGTTGCCGGGCCACTTGGGCGTGGTCAGACCCCAGGACGGCACCGTGGCGACGGAGTTGATGATCATCGCGACGATCGTCATGACGACGATGCTGATGAGGATGGCGCCCGGCACCTTGCGCACCATCAGCGCCAGCGTGAGCAGCACGCCGAGCGCGAAGACGAGCACCGGCCAGCCGTTGAGGTGGCCGTCGCCGCCGAGCTGGAGCGGGACCGTGGTGTGCGCGGCGTCCGGCATGCGCGAGACGAAGCCGGAGTCGACGAGGCCGATCAGCATGATGAACAGGCCGATGCCGATGGCGATGCCCTTGCGCAGTCCGAGCGGCACGGCGCTCATCACCCGCTCCCGCAGGCCGGTCGCGACGAGGAGCATCACGACGAAGCCCGCGAGGACGACCATGCCCATGGCGTCGGGCCACGACATGCGCGGGGCGAGCTGGAGGGCGACGACGGTGTTCACGCCGAGGCCCGCGGCGAGCGCGATCGGGACGTTGCCGATGACACCCATGAGGAGCGTGGTGAAGGCGGCGGTGAGCACGGTCGCGGTGACCAGCTGCTTGTTGTCGAGCTGATGCCCGTACATGTCCTTCGCGCTGCCCAGGATGATCGGGTTCAGCACGATGATGTAGGCCATCGCGAAGAAGGTGGCGAAGCCGCCGCGGACTTCCCTGACCAGGGTCGAGCCCCGCTCACTGATCTTGAAGTAGCCGTCGAGACCGCCCTGCGGGGGCTTCGGGGGCTCTTTGCTTGCGTCGACCGGGGCGCTGGCCGAGGGGGACATGGAAAACCTCGTGACCTGTGATGAGCTGAGCCGAATTTGTGTTTTCGTACGAAAGCAACCGGCCATTCATAAGCCGTTTCAGTATGAATACATGAAGCGGAAATCGCTATCTCCGCGCGTAGACCCTTGCCGCGCAAGAGCGGGACGGCCCGTCACCTGGGCCCAGGGGCCCGGCATAAGCTGGGGCCATGGCGAAGTGGACCCCCAAGCACGAGGCGCCGGAGCCCCTGGAGGGCCCCGTGGTCGCCACCATCACCGGCGGCACGATCCTCTGGTTCGTCCTCTTCCTCGTCCAGCTCCCCTTCTACGGCTGGTTCGACGACCGGGACCTGACCTGGTGGGTGTGGACCTGCCTGGCCGGCGCCGGGCTCGGCCTCATCGGCATCTGGTACGTACGGGTGCGCGACGCCGCCATCAAGAGGTCGAAGGTCACAGAGCCCCAGTAGAAGGTCACCCGGCTCCCGGCGGCCCGTACGACCACGGGACGGCCCCCGTCCTACCCTGGTCGGATCTTTGGGGCATTCAAGGGGTGAAGCCCCATCACCACCCTTACCGTCGAATGCATGACGCATATCGACGCGGGCGCCGAACTCGACCCGGTCCACCCCGTCCCGCCGCCCGAGGGACGGCCCCGGGGGCTGAGCGCCGCCGAGGTCGCCGAGCGGGTCGCCCGCGGCGAGGTCAACGACGTACCGGTCCGCAGCTCCCGCTCCCTCGCCGAGATCATCCGGGCCAACGTCTTCACCCGCTTCAACGCGATCATCGGCGTGCTCTGGGTGATCATGCTCTTCGTCGCGCCGATCCAGGACAGCCTCTTCGGCTTCGTGATCGTCGCCAACACCGGCATCGGCATCATCCAGGAGTGGCGCGCCAAGAAGACCCTGGACTCCCTTGCCGTCATCGGCGAGGCCAAGCCGACCGTGCGGCGCGACGGCAGGGCCGCCGAGATCTCCACCTCCGAGATCGTCCTAGGCGACCTGGTGGAGCTGGGCCCGGGCGACAAGATCCCGGTGGACGGCGAGGCCGTCGAGACCGAGAGCCTGGAGATCGACGAGTCCTTGCTGACCGGCGAGGCGGACCCCGTCGTCAAGAAGCCCGGCGACCAGATGATGTCGGGCTCGTTCGTGGTCGCGGGCGGCGGCTCGTTCACCGCCACCAAGGTCGGCCGCGAGGCGTACGCGGCGCAGCTCGCCGAGGAGGCCAGCCGCTTCACGCTCGTCCACTCCGAGCTGCGCTCGGGCATCTCCACGATCCTCAAGTACGTGACGTGGCTGATGGTGCCGACCTCCATCGGCCTGGTCATCTCCCAGCTCGTCGTCAAGGACGACAACTTCAAGGAGTCCATCGCCTACACCGTCGGCGGGATCGTCCCCATGATCCCGGAGGGGCTCGTCCTGCTCACCTCCGTGGCCTTCGCGATCGGTGTGATCCGGCTCGGCCGCAAGCAGTGCCTCGTCCAGGAACTGCCCGCGATCGAGGGCCTGGCGCGCGTCGACACGGTCTGCCTGGACAAGACCGGCACCCTCACCGAGGGCGGCATGGACGTCACCGAGCTGCGCCCGCTGAACGGCTCCGACGAGAGTTACGTACGTAAGGTCCTCGGCGCCCTCGGCGAATCCGACCCGCGCCCGAACGCCTCCCTCCAGGCGATCATCGACGCCTACCCCGACAGCGAGGAGTGGCGCTGCACGGAGTCCCTGCCCTTCTCCTCGGCCCGCAAGTACAGCGGCGCCTCCTTCAGCGAGGGCGACGGCACCGCCTCCGCCTGGCTGCTCGGCGCGCCCGACGTGCTGCTGCCCGACGACGACCCGGCCCTCGCCGAGATCGAGGAGCTGAACCAGCAGGGCCTGCGCGTCCTGCTGCTCGCCCGCGCGGCCGGCGACCTGGACGACCCGGACGTGGCGGACCGGGCCGACGCCACCGCGCTGGTAGTCCTGGAGCAGCGGCTGCGCCCCGACGCCGCCGACACCCTGCGCTACTTCGAGGAGCAGGACGTGGCCGCCAAGGTCATCTCCGGTGACAACGCGGTCTCGGTGAGCGCGGTCGCGGGCAAGCTCGGCCTGCCCGGCGCGCAGAACACGGTGGACGCGCGGCGGCTGCCCGCCGAGAAGGACGAGATGGCGCGGGCCCTGGACGACAACGCGGTCTTCGGCCGGGTCACCCCGCAGCAGAAGCGCGACATGGTGGGCGCCCTCCAGTCACGCGGGCACACGGTCGCGATGACGGGCGACGGCGTGAACGACGTACTGGCCCTGAAGGACGCCGACATCGGCGTGAGCATGGGTTCGGGGTCGGAGGCGACGCGGGCCGTGGCCCAGATCGTGCTCCTCAACAACAGCTTCGCGACGCTGCCCTCCGTCGTCGCCGAGGGCCGCCGCGTCATCGGCAACATCACGCGCGTCGCCACACTGTTCCTGGTCAAGACCGTCTACTCGGTGATCCTCGCGCTGCTCGTGGTCTGCTCGCAGGTCGAGTACCTGTTCCTGCCGCGCCATCTGACGCTGCTGTCCACGCTGACGATCGGCGTCCCGGCGTTCTTCCTGGCGCTCGCCCCGAACAAGGAGCGCGCGCGGCCGCACTTCGTGCGCAGGGTCATGCGGTATGCGATCCCGGGCGGTGTCATCGCGGGCGTCGCCACCTTCGCGACGTATCTCCTGGCCCGGCACCACTACGAGGGCGCGGGCGCGCGGGAAGCCGAGACCAGCGCGGCCACCCTGGCGCTCTTCCTGATCGCCATGTGGGTGCTCGCCATCATCGCCCGCCCCTACACGTGGTGGCGGGTCGGCCTCATCGGCGCGATGGGTCTCGGCTTCCTGCTCGTGCTGACCGTGCCCTGGCTCCAGGACTTCTTCCAGCTGAAGCTGGTGGGCACGACGATGCCGTGGGCGGCGGTCGCGATCGCGGCGGTGGCCTCGCTGGCCATCGAGGTCATCTACCGCTGGGTGGACCGCCGCGTGCCGGCGTGAGCCGTGACTACTGGACGTCGATGGCGTCGCTGGTGGCCGTGACGGGCGCGGTGGTGGACGTGCCCGCGAAGACGTAGCGGTAGTTGCCGTCGGCAGAGGCCGTGACGGTGGTCTTCAGGGCGCCCTTCGAGCCGGACTTCACCGTCTTGACGGTGGAGTACGTGCTGGAGCCCTTCTTCTTGAACTCCAGCTTCACGGACTGGCTGGTGTAGCCGGCGTACTTGTAGGTCTCCCAGTTGGCGCGGGTCAGGGCGCCGGTGACCGTGATGGTCTTGCCCTTCTTGACCGGCTCCGGGGAGGCGTTGGTGGTGAGCTTGGCGGCGCGCAGGACACGGGCGTCCGAGGGCGCCTTGTCCTTGCTGATGAAGTCGCCGTCCTTGCCGATCGCCGAGGCGCCGACGTGCCACTTGCCGGCCACGATGTTGCTGTAGAAGTCGCTCTTCGGGTCGGCGGTGATCGCGACCGAGCAGGTCGAGGTGGTCGCGTTCACGACCGTGCACTTGGCGTCGCCGTCCGAGATCATCAGGCCGTCGATGCCGTTCTCGCTGTCGAGGTCCGTGCCGTGCCAGAGGAAGGCGTCGGCGCCGTAGATGCCCTCCGGGTCGGTCGCGGTGACATCGATGGTGAACTTCTTCTTCTCGGTGGTGCCGAGCACGATGGCCTTGCCGCCGTTGACGGTGACCTTCGTGATCTTGGTGTCGCCCTCGACCTCGTCGGCCGGAGCCTTGGCGACCAGGGCGTCGAGCTTCGGGAGGTTCGGCCCGTCGGCGGCCTGGGCGGCCGGGAGAGCGAGTGCGGACAGAGCCAGGGTGCCGGACAGTGCGGCCACGGTGGCACGGATGCGCATGTGTTTCCCCAGTCGGAGAAGGGGTTCCCACGGTGCGTGACGCCTTCACGCGGGAACCAAGTGATCTAGGAGTCTGTTGACTCGCAAGATCAGACTCGCGTCAAAGGCGAACGGTTGTACGACGGTTGAAGAAAATGCAACCAACTTACGGAATGCCCGCTTCCACCCCGTTGGCCGGGACGGAAGCAGACATTCAACGGGACGGAAGCAGACATTCCGGGTAACGGCCGCCAGCCGTCCGTCAGTCGAACCAGCGGTCCCGCGCCAACTCCGCCGTCCGCGAGGGGTCTTCGAGCAGCGCCGCCACCTCGAAGCGGCGCGGCCACTGCCCCGCCGCCCAGGCGAGACCGGCCGCCACGCCCTCCAGGGTCGCCGCGTGCACGGTGCCGTCCGGGGTGCGCCGCCAGTCCAGCTCGACACCGCCCGCGATCAGCTCGTCGTGTTCGACGTACGAGTGTGGGGTCGTCGCCCCCAGCAGGATCCGCACCGGTTCGGGCACCGCGCGCTCGACACCCCGGCCCGCCGGGTCGACGGCCGCCGTCTCGCTCAGCCTGCGCACCTGGAACAGCTCCGCCAGGTCGCCCGCCTTGCGCGGGTCGACGGGCAGCAGCGCCACGGCACCGGCCAGCGGCAGCAGGTCCGGGGCGTCGGCGACCACGGCGTCCGCCGCGTCGACCACCACCACCTCGCCGTCCACCACCGCGCGCAGCTCGTCGGGGAGCGTGACCCGCTCGGGGTCGAGATCCGCCAGCGCGCCGTACAGGGCGTGCAGTTGGCCGGGGGAAACGGTCCGCTCCGGGTCCGCGAGCCGGTCGAGGAGTTCGGCCGCGCCGCCCGGCTCCTCAAGGAGGGCGGAGACGGACGTACGTACGCCGAGAGCCCGCAGGACCTGCTCGTCGCCGAACCCGGACGCGTCCGCCGCGTCGTACAGCCCCGCCAGCAGCGGATCACTGCCCTCCGCACGCAGTCCGGCGGGACGGCGGCCGTCGAGTACGGGGTGGCCGCGCAGCCACCACGCCGTGTACGAGCGGACGGTCTGTGTCGTGCCGTCGGGCAGCAGCACCCGCAGCGGCTGCGTCAGCGCGTCCCGCAGCGGCGGGCGCGAGAGCATCGCGAGCGCCTGCGGCCAGCACTCGTCGTCGACCAGGTCCAGGTCCCGTACGGCGACGATCTCCGTGGCGACCGGCGGCACCGGGGTGTCCGGCAGCCGGTCGAGCAGGTCCTCGCACCACACGTCGACGGCGTCGAGGAGCCCGGCGTCGTCCGGCTCGGCGAAGTCGCCGTCGCGGGGCTCCAGTTCGTCCGGGTCGAGGACGACATCGGTGGCGCGTACGAGCGCGAAGGTGGCGAGCACCCCACAGGCGGCCAGCGGCTGCTCGCCCCAGCGGTCGGCCAACTCGTGTTCCACGAGCGCGAGTTCATCTTCCCGCATGACCTGGGCGAAGTCGCTGCCCGGCACGACGAGTTCACCGGCGGGCGCCAGTTCGCCGTCCTCGTCGGGCAGGGCGAGGGCGGCGAGCCAGGGTTCGTCGCCGGGCGCGAGATTCGCGTCCCGCACCAGGGCGAGCACGACGTCCGCCAACTCCTCGGCGTCCAGGGCGTCCTCGTCCCAGGTGTCGTCGTCGAGGGAGGCGGCGACGGCCGCGCGCACCTGCGGGGTGGTCAGGACGGCGCGGGGCGTGGCGGGGAGCGCGCCGAGCTTTTCGAGC
>NZ_WMBF01000335.1:0-6973 GCF_019400875.1 Streptomyces anatolicus
CGCGCGGGTGGGTGCGAGGACCAGGGCGAGGGGGCGGCGGGGCTCGGCGCGCTGTCCGGCGGTGCGGGCGAGCACGGCGAGGCCAAAGGCGAGGGTCTTGCCCGATCCGGTGCGCCCGCGGCCGAGGACGTCACGGCCCGCGAGGGAGTTGGGCAGCGTGGCCGCCTGGATCGGGAAGGGCTGGGTGACGCCGAGGCGGGTGAGGGTCTGCACCACGCCGTCCGGCAGGCCGAGCGCGGCGAAGTCCTCGACGGGCGGCAGGGCCGGGGTGACGGTGACCGGGAGGGCGAACTCTCCCTGGAGTGCGGCGGGGCGGCGCGAGGGGCCCTTGGAGTAGGACCGTCCGCCGGAGCGGGGGCCACCGGAGCGGGGGCCGCCGCCGGAGCGGGAGCCCTCCGAGGAGCGGAAGCCGCCGGATGAGCGGGGGCTGCCCTGTCGGCCGTTCGTGCGAGTTGAGCGGTTCATGAAGAACCTTCCTCGATGCGGCGCGTATCGAGGAATTCATACCGACACCGTGACGGTGTCGAGAATTGCAGGAACGGCCGGGAAAAATGAAACATAATTCCGGCCGCCGGAATCAGTCCGAGAGCGGCCGGTCAAGAGAGGACACGCTCCGGGCGGATTCACCGGGGTGTCTGGAGTGTTGCGTCAGATCTTCGGGGAGCGGTTTCCCCGGAAACAGAACGAGCTGGGGCCCGCACCCAAGGTGCGGGCCCCAGCTACGAAGTGCGCGTCAGCGTCAGGCGGGAACGATGTTCTCGGCCTGCGGGCCCTTCTGGCCCTGCGTGACGTCGAACGTCACCTTCTGGCCCTCCTGCAGCTCGCGGAAGCCCTGGGTGGCGATGTTCGAGTAGTGAGCGAAGACGTCGGCGCCGCCGCCGTCCTGCTCGATGAAGCCGAAGCCCTTTTCCGCGTTGAACCACTTCACGGTGCCAGTAGCCATGTCATATCTCCTTCGGGGCAGTGCCCGTGGAGTCCACACTGTGCGAACTCCGCGTCGCCGCAATGATTACCCCGTCCGGTAATGACCGGCAATACAAAGTGCCCCGCCGACACCATAACGTCGACTGAGCACTTGAAGTCTCTTGGGAACCACAACTGCAACTGGTAACGACAGTAGCATGCCGTCGCCGACGGCGCAGGGGTTTCTTTATCGTTCAGCCGGTCGGCCGATAAACCCTCACCGCGCATCACGCGAAATTCTGCATTTGCCGTCACAGATATCCGGCGGCGTCAGGCGCAGCGTTTCGCCGACGGCGCCCTCAGGAGGACGGCACCCCCTCGGAACCGACGGTGGAGCGGCGCAGCTGTTCGTTGAGGCGCAGCGCGTCCTCCAGCTGGTCCTCCAGGATGACGATGCGGCAGGCAGCCTCGATCGGCGTGCCCTGGTCGACGAGTTCGCGGGCGCGCGCGGCGACGCGCAGCTGGTAGCGGGAGTAGCGGCGATGGCCGCCCTCGGAGCGCAGCGGGGTGATCAGGCGGGCCTCGCCGACCGCGCGGAGGAAGCCGGGCGTGGCGCCGATCATCTCGGCGGCCCGGCCCATCGTGTAGGCGGGGTAATCCTCGTCGTCGAACCGGTCGGGGCCTTGCGTCAGGGTCTCTGGGGGCATTTGCACCTTTTCTGGAACGCGTCGAGGGGCCTGGTGCCGCTACGGCACCAGGCCCCGAGGGGTTTCAACACCATCTACCGGCCGTGTGCGCCGGCTCTCTGTTTCCGCACGGCCGCCCGAAGGGGCGGGGATGCGGGGATCGCGGATGCGTGACCGGGGACCACCTTCCAATCCGGGGTCTGCGGTACCCGAGCGACGACGAACCTCGCTCAGGCGATCCTGATGGCGTCCACTCCTCTCTTGCTTGTCTTGCTTGTCTCGACTGCATGTCTATGACTACACCAGGAACTCTAACAACGGCGGTTACGCATGTCTACTCCAGCCGCGATAGATTTTCGGGACCGGAGGAGGAGGGATCGGGGCACCCACACGCGCCCTCCCCTCGGTAGGCTCACCAGTCATGTCGAAGCCTGACGAACTGCTCGTAGACATCGCCGCCCTGGTGGAGTCCGAGCACAGCAATCAGATGTCCCTCACCGTGGTCGTGGCCGGCGCCGTCATCACCGGACGGCTGGCCCCCGAGTCCCTGTGGCGCCGACGCGTCGCCGAAGTCCTCAAGGACTCGGACCAGCTGGGTCCGTTCGCCTCCGTCTTCGAGGCCGACGGAGCCTCCGCCACTCCGCCGCGGGACACCACGCCCCCCACCCACCTGCACTTCCACCTGGCCCGGATCCTTCAGGGCAGCGTGGCCCTGCCGGAGACGGGCGGGATGTACCGCATCCCGATCCAGGACGTGAGCGCCTGGACCGTGGGGGACCTCAGCTACTCCGATCACTGACCGCCCCGGACTCAGGTCCGGACCCGCGCCGCGCCACGGCGGGCGTCCGGAACCGGACCTGAGTCCGGCCTTGTCAATTTTCTTCCTCCGGGCTATATAGAAAAACGTAGGGCATCGCACCCAGTACCTGAGGAAGGGAGTGACCCGTGATGCTCATGCGCACCGACCCGTTCCGCGAGTTCGACCGTCTCGCCCAGCAGGTCTTCAACAGCGCGCGTCCGGCCGGAATGCAGATGGACGCCTACCGCGAGGGCGACGACTTCGTGGTCCACTTCGATCTGCCGGGCGTCGACCCGGAGTCGATCGACCTGGACGTGGAACGCCACGTGCTGAACGTACGGGCCGAGCGCCGCGCCCCCGCCCCCGAGGGCGTGGAGATGATCGCGGCCGAGCGCCCCACCGGCACCTTCTCCCGTCAGCTGTTCCTCGGCGACACCCTGGACACCGAGCGGATCGACGCCTCGTACGACGCGGGCGTCCTGACCCTGCGCATCCCGGTGGCCGAGCAGGCGAAGCCGCGCAAGATCCAGATCAGCGGCGGCGGAAGCGGACGCAGGCAGATCAGCGGCTGACGACCGAACCGACGACCGAACCGAGCCGAACCGACGACCGACGGGACGGAGCCGGCGGTCGACCACACGAAACGGAGGAGAACGACTCGATGGGATGGAGCGAACTCATCGCGGCGGTACGGGAGTGCGGCCAGTACGCCACCGAGGCGGAGGCGGAGCGCGTGACGCGCGCCGTCCTGTCCGCCCTCGGCGGCCACGTGGTCGGGGACGAACGCGTCGACCTGGCGAGCCAGTTGCCGGTCGAGGCCGCGAAGGTGATCGCGGACGAGGTGCCCGTGACGCGGCGGCTCACGGCACCGGAGTTCGTCGAGAGCGTGGCGCTGCGGCTCGACGGCGCCACGCCGGCCACCGCCCGATGGGACGTCAGCTCCGTCCTGACCACCCTGGCACGGGCGGTCGACGAGCAGCTCGTCGACCGCCTGCTGAGCCTACTGCCGCCCGGCTACGCCCTGCTGTTCGGCAGGGCCGAGCTGGCACCGGCGGCCTAAGGCCCTGAGCCTCGGGCGAACCGTTCCCGGCGGTTACCGAAGGCCTCCGGCCGGCTTCGGCAGCGTGCAGCCGGGCCGGCCCAGGTCGATCTTGTTGCCGATGCCGACGCACGGCACGAGCGTGTAGGTCTGCTGGCCGTAGTTGATGCCTTCGCGCACGGTGACCTTGCCGTTCTCGTCGACCTCGCAGGGGTTGTTGTCCGTGCACCGGCCGCCGCTGTCGTTGCCGGTGTTGTGGACCGCGATGACCTTGCCGGTCGCGTCGTCGATCACCGGGGAGCCCGAGGTGCCGCCGATCGTCTGGCAGGCGGAGGTGTAGCGGACCGAGTCCTTCCAGGTCCAGCTGCCCTCCTTGAGGCGGTAGGCGAAGCCGTCCACGCCGCACTTGTACATCTTCTTCCAGTAACCGGAGGCGACGGTGATCGCCCGGCCCTGCTCGGGCCGCGCCGCGTTCAGCTCGAGCGCCTTGATCCCGTACTTCCTCTCGATGTCGCGGTAGGTGCTGGTCAGCTGGTAGAGCGACATGTCCGTGTCGGTCATGGTGGCGTACGCGATCTTGCTGGCCTTGACCGTCCCGAGCCGGCCGCCCGAGGCGTTCAGCAGGGTGAAGCTCCGCGACGAGGGCTTGTCGACGACGACCTCGCCGGGCGCGGGGAAGCCGCTCTCCAGGCAGTGGCCGTTCGACAGGACGAACGCGGGGTCTCCCGACTGCGAGCCGGGCACGCGGACGACGGATCCGGAGCAGTTGCTGAGCGCCACGGTCCCGGCGAAGTCGACGGCCTTGGCCTTCGGCTTGACGGACGTCTCATGACCGACGGCCGTCGCGGGCCCCGCCGTCGCTCCAATGAAGAGCACGGCGAAACACGCACCGACGAGAGGCTTGTTCATGTGGGGGGTCCCCTCCGCTGACAGTTCAGTCGAGTGTTTTGTCATGCGCATTGTTGGGCCTCGCCTCCGCAGGGACAAGACCGCCTCGACCCGCCCCGTAAGGGGCGCGGGGAACTGCGCGACCAGCCACAACGAGCCCGCACCCAAAGAACCGGCCGGGGAAATCCGCTCCCCCGCCCGCCGGAACACCCCGTAAGCTCGCCGCCATGCAGGTCATCCAGTCGACGAAGCTCGCCAACGTCTGTTACGAGATCCGGGGCCCCGTGCTGGAGGAGGCGATGCGGCTGGAAGCGGCAGGCCACCGCATCCTCAAGCTCAACACCGGCAACCCCGCCGCCTTCGGCTTCGAGTGCCCGACCGAGATCCTGGAGGACATCCTCCGCAACGTCGGCGACGCGCACGGCTACGGCGACGCGAAGGGCCTCCTCGCGGCCCGCCGCGCGGTGGTCATGCACAACCAGACCCTCGGCATCGAGACCGACGTCGAGCACGTCTTCATCGGCAACGGCGTCTCCGAGCTGATCGTGATGGCCATGCAGGCCCTGCTCGACGACGGCGACGAGGTCCTCGTACCGGCACCGGACTATCCGCTGTGGACCGCGGCCGTCTCGCTCTCCGGCGGCACCGCCGTGCACTACCGCTGCGACGAGCAGGCCGACTGGATGCCGGACCTCGCCGACATCGAGCGCAAGGTGACCGACCGCACCAAGGCGATCGTGATCATCAACCCGAACAACCCGACCGGCGCCGTCTACAGCGACGAGATGCTCCGCGGCCTGACCGACATCGCGCGCCGTCACAACCTCCTGGTCTGCTCGGACGAGATCTACGACAAGATCCTCTACGACGGTGTGACGCACACCCCGACCTCCGCCATCGCCCCCGACCTGCTGACCCTTACCTTCAACGGCATGTCGAAGGCCTACCGCGTGGCGGGCTACCGCGTCGGCTGGATGGCGGTCTCGGGGCCCAAGGCGCACGCGACCTCGTACATCGAGGGCCTGACGATCCTGGCCAATATGCGCCTGTGCGCGAACATGCCGGGCCAGCACGGCGTGGTCGCGGCGCTGAGCGGGCGCCAGACCATCAATGACCTGGTGCTGCCGGGCGGGCGGCTCCTGGAGCAGCGCGACATCGCGTACGACCTGTTGACGCAGATCCCCGGCGTGAGCTGTGTGAAGCCGAAGGGGTCGCTGTATCTCTTCCCGCGGCTCGATCCGAAGGTCTTCAAGATCAAGGACGACCGACAGATGGTCCTCGACCTGCTGCGCGCCGAGAAGATCATGGTCGTACACGGTACGGGCTTCAACTGGACCGAGCCCGATCACTTCCGCGTGGTGACGCTGCCCACAGCGACGGACCTCACGGAGGCGATCACCCGGATCGGCCACTTCCTGGACGGCTACAGCCAGCCGTGACGGGCGCGGTCCGGCCGCGACAGGCCCGCCCGGACCGCGCTCAACTTTAGACGGAATCTAAGATAGGATGGTCCCCATACCGCTTGGAGGCCACCCATGTACGAGCCGATCCGCACCAAGTCGGTCCACTCGATGGCCGACGACGCGAGCTTCCCGCACCGCTCCCGCGAGGAAGAGCTGGACATCCAGCTCTCCGGGCACCTCGCCGCGCTCCTCGCCGTCACCGACGAGCTGCGCGCCCTCGCCCCGGACGCGGAGCTGGACACCGCCGCCGAGCAGCTTGCCCTCCAGGTGGCGCGGCTGCGCCGCGGCGAGCAGCCCGCACGGTCCTCCGTGGCCGCCGCCATCCACGAGCCGCACCTGACCGCCCTGCACCAGCGCGCCCACGCCCTCGCGGGCCGCGCCCTGGTCGTGGCGGCCTCCCGCGCCGACACCTCGGCGGCGATCCTCGCCGCCGAGCGCATGGACGCCCACGCGGCCGCCACGCGCCTGGTCGGCGCCTCCTGATCGGCCCCGGTCCGCGGCCGGTGAGGCCGCGGACCGGGTGCCACCCAACTGCCTCAGCCGAGACGCCGCACCAGCGCGCGGTACTCGTCCCACAGCTCCTTGGGCGCGTGGTCGCCGAAGGTGTTGAGGTGCTCGGGGATCAGGGCGGCCTCCTCGCGCCAGGCCTCCTTGTCGACCGTGAGCAGGAACTCCAGGTCGTCGTCGGCCAGTTCGAGGCCGTCGGTGTCGAGCGAGTTCACCGTCGGCAGGACGCCGATGGGGGTCTCGACGCCCTCGGCCTTCCCGTCGAGGCGCTCCACGATCCACTTCAGGACGCGGGAGTTCTCACCGAAGCCGGGCCACACGAACTTGCCGTCCGCGTTCTTCCGGAACCAGTTCACGTAGTAGATCCTCGGCAGCTTCGCCTGGTCCTTGTCGGCCCCCACCTTGACCCAGTGCGCCATGTAGTCGCCCATGTTGTACCCGCAGAACGGCAGCATGGCGAACGGGTCGCGGCGCAGCTCGCCGACCTTGCCCTCGGCGGCGGCGGTCTTCTCGGAGGCCACGTTGGCGCCGAGGAAGACGCCGTGCTGCCAGTCGAAGGACTCGGTCACCAGCGGGACCGCCGTGGCGCGGCGGCCGCCGAAGAGGATCGCCGAGATCGGTACGCCCTTGGGGTCCTCCCACTCCGGCGCGATGATCGGGCACTGCGCGGCGGGGGTGGTGAAGCGGG
>NZ_WMBF01000336.1:0-6950 GCF_019400875.1 Streptomyces anatolicus
TCCGTAGAGTCCCCGGCCCCGGAGCCGTCGCCCACCACGTGGGCGAGCCCCCGCACCACGGCGACCGGCAGCCCCGCCGCCTTCCCCTTGACGAGGTCCCCGGCCGCGGCCAGCTCATCGGCGGTGGCGACGACGGTCGCGCTCAGCGGATTGCCGTACGCGTCGACACCGCCCCGCAGATCGTCGAGGACCCGCACGCCGGCCGCCCCGATGGCCACATCGGTGAGCCCGGCCCGCCAGGGCCGCCCGAAGGTGTCGGTGACGACGACGCCCACATCGACCCCCAGCGCCTCCCGCACCCCTTCCCGCAGGGCGCGAGCCGAGGCGTCGGGGTCCGAGGGGAGCAGCAGCACCGTCCCGGAAGGGGTGTTCGACGCGTCGACCCCGGCCGCCGCCATCACGAGCCCCTGCCGGTTCTCGACGATCCGCAGGGTCCCGCGCCGCGCCACGACCCGTACGGTCTCCGCGTCGATGGCCGCCTCGCGGTCGCCCGCCTCGACGACCCGCCCCTCGGCCTTGCTGACGATCTTGGACGTGACGAGCAGGACGTCCCCGTCGGCGAGGCCCGGCTCGGCAGCCGCGATCAGCTTGGCGAGGTCGTCGCCCTCCCGCACCTCGGGCAGCCCGGGCACGGCCCACACCCGGAAGGACGGGCCCGCCCCGTCCGGGGAGGTCACGCCCGTACCTCCGAGGCGAGGGCGAGAGCCGCACGCGCCATCTCCGCCGCAGCGTCGACGTCGGTCATCATCAGGGGTATGGCCCGGCACCGGATGCCGGCGCTCTCCACCCGCTCCACCACGCCCGCGTCGACGCTGTCGACCAGCCATCCGTCGAGCAGCCCGCTGCCGTAGTGTTCGGCGACGGCGGCGGCGGTGGTCTCCACGCCGACGGCGGCGAGCACCTTGTCGGCCATGCCCCGCACGGGCGCGTCGCCGACGATGGGGGAGAGGCCGACCACCGGCACGCCCGCGTCGGCGATCGCCTCGCGGATGCCGGGCACGGCGAGGATGGTGCCGACGCTCACCACGGGGTTGGACGGCGGGAAGAGCACGACGTCGGCCTCGGCGATGGCTTCGAGGACGCCGGGCGCGGGCTTGGCCTGCTCGGCGCCGACGGGCACGATCGCGTGCGCGTCCACGGAGGCGCGGAGCCGCACCCAGTACTCCTGGAAGTGCACGGCCTTCTGCTCGCCGTCGAGCGTGACGGCGACATGGGTCTCGACGCGGTCGTCCGACATGGGGATGAGCCGCACCCCTGGCTGCCACCGCTCGCAGAGCGCCTGGGTGACGGCGCTGAGCGGATATCCGGCGCCCAGCATCTGCGTCCGCACGATGTGCGTCGCGAAGTCGCGGTCGCCGAGTCCGAACCACTCGGGCCCCACGCCATACGCCGCGAGCTCTTCCTTGACCTTGAACGTCTCGTCCGTACGCCCCCAGCCCTGCTCCTCGTTGATGCCGCCGCCGAGCGTGTACATCACGGTGTCCAGGTCGGGGCAGACCTTCAGCCCGAACAGGTGAATGTCGTCACCGGTGTTGCCGATGACCGTGATGTCCGCGTCGGGCGCGGCCTTCTTGAGCCCGCGGAGAAAACGGGCGCCGCCGATGCCGCCGGCCAGAACCACAATGCGCATGGTCCCCAGCATGTCAGGCGGGTACGACAGTGCGTCAGGCGGTTACGACATCCTCCGCGGCGCCGTCCGCGACGGCGGCGGCGCACTGGGCCGCGTGCATCGGCATCTCGGTCAGGCCGGGGTAGTAGACGTGCAGGCTGACGGCCGGTTCGAGGGAGTCGTTGACGACCTCGTGGACGTACCCCGGCGCGAAGACGCGCTGCGCGCCCGGCGCGAGCGCCCGCGTGCCCCGCTCGGTGTGCTCGGTCAACTCGCCCTCAAGGAGCGTGAGGACGCCGGAGGAGCGGCCGTGGTCGTGCAGTCCGCTGCCCTGTCCTGGCACCCAGGAGAGCAGCCAGACCTCGTAGCCGGGTCCGGTGCGCAGGCGGTGGTACCAGCGGCTGGTGGCGTCGTACTGGACGAGGTGCTGCCACTGGGCGCGGTCGGCGGCGATGGCGCGGGCAAGGCCGACGAACTCGGCCACGGTGGTGGGGTGCTCGCGGGCGGGCTGCAGCAGGTGCGGGACTTCGAGGATGTCGCCGGCGATCTGGAGGTCGCTGTCGCTGTTCATCGTGCGGTGGTTCCTCAACGTAAGAGTGCTGGGGTGTCGCGAAGGATGGGTGGAGCGCGGGAAGGCAGCAGAGCTGGTCAGGCGGAGAAGCGTGATGCGGAGATGCGTGATGCGGGGAGAGCGGCTCGACAGCTGGATGGACTCAACAGCTGGAGCAGGAACAGCGGCAGCGCGCGTGGGCAGCACCGATGGACCCGCTGGTGCGGGTCATCGAAAGAGCCAGGTTCGCGAGCATGCCCACCAGGACACCCGGTTACACCTTCGGTGTCAACTCAATGTCCGAAATGTGGGATAGCTTTCACCTCATCCGGTTGTTCGGGCAGGCGAAAGGTTTGTGCACCGGACTCACGGGACACATGGCGCAGCAACCGGCACTCAAACATCGACGTCCTTCCATATGAGACCTCCGTCGAGGCCTCCGGGAGGAGAGCGCCGGCGGGTCGCCGACGGGTGTCATGGTTTATGCCGATTTGAACACTTTCCGCATAGCCTTGGTTCCGCAGAGTGAATAAGGGGCCCAATAGCAGATCTCGGCTTGACTGGCCCGGATCGGCACACTTGTAATTTCACTCGTGTCGTTCAGCCGAAATCGGTAACGGCAGCACCACGGGGACGCACAGACAGACGAGGGGCGCAGATGACCGAGCTGGTTCAGGAACTGCTGGTCGAGGACGCGGACGAGGAACTCGGCTGGCAGGAGCGCGCGCTGTGCGCCCAGACCGACCCCGAGTCCTTCTTCCCCGAGAAGGGCGGCTCCACGCGCGAGGCCAAGAAGGTCTGTCTCGCCTGTGAGGTCCGCTCCGAATGCCTCGAATACGCACTCGCCAACGACGAACGCTTCGGTATCTGGGGCGGTCTGTCGGAGCGTGAGCGCCGACGACTGAAGAAGGCGGCGGTGTGAGCACAAGCGCGTCCGCGCAGGTGCCGCCCCCATTCGGCACACCTCTCCCTCGAACAGTGCGCGACGAACGGCCCGTCGCCGGTGGGTCATCCACAGGCGGCGGGCCGTCCTGGTGCCGGCCGTCACCCGCACCCGAAGGTGACCGCCACCCCAACGCGACCTGATCCGCCGGACAGGCCCTAGTGTGGGGCCCCGTCCGAGACGCCCCGGCGCCCCCGCAGGGCGCAGGCGTCCACCGCAGTCCATCGAACCGGGGCCCGTACCTCGATGTCCGTGCACAACCACTCGGCAGCCCCTCACGACGCTGCCGCCCCTGAGTTCCCGCGGCACGTCGTGACCGCCGTCCTCGTCTCCCACGACGGCGCCCGCTGGCTGCCCGACGCCCTGGCGGGGCTGCTCGGCCAGGAGCGGCCCGCGCAGCAGGCCGTGGCCGCGGACACCGGCAGCGCGGACGACTCCGCCCGCCTGCTCACCGAGGCCCTCGGCCCCGACCGCGTGCTCCACCTCGCCCGCCGCTCCGGCTTCGGCACCGCCGTCGACGAGGCGGTCCGCGGCGCCGGGACGCCGACCCCCGAAGAGCTGCCGTACCTCAAGCGCCCCAGCGGCTGGGACCCGGTGAGCCGCTCCTGGCGCGACGACGCGTACGACCTGCCGGACCTGCCGCACGGCGAGCCCGTGCAGTGGCTCTGGCTGCTCCACGACGACTGCGCGCCCGAGCCCGACGCCCTCGCCGAACTGCTGCGCGCCGTCGAGAACGAACACGAGCTTGGCAAGGACGTCGCCGTCGTCGGCCCCAAGCTCCGCGGCTGGTACGACCGCAGACAGCTGCTCGAAGTCGGCGTCTCCATCGCCAACAGCGGCCGCCGCTGGACCGGCCTCGACCGCCGCGAGCAGGACCAGGGCCAGCACGACCACGTACGGCCCGTGCTCTCGGTCTCCACCGCCGGCATGCTCATCCGCCGCGATGTCTACGAACAGCTCGGCGGCTTCGACCGCTACCTGCCGCTGATGCGCGACGACGTCGACCTGTGCTGGCGCGCGCACGCCGCGGGACACCGCGTCCTGGTCGCCCCCGACGCCGTCGTCCGGCACGCCGAGGCGTCCTCGCGCGAGCGCCGCACCGTCGACTGCGTCGGCCGCACCGCGACCTCGCCGCACCGCGTGGACAAGGCGGGCGCCGCCTACACCCTGCTCGCCAACGCCCGTACGGCCGTGCTGACCTGGGTGCTCCTCCGCCTCGTCTTCGGCACGCTCCTGCGCACCGTCACCTACCTCCTCGGCAAGGCGCCAGGGCAGGCCCTCGACGAGATCGCGGGCCTCCTGGCCACACTGCTGCGGCCGGGGCGGATCCTCGCCGCCCGCAAACAGCGCGGCAAGTCCGTGCTCGACGCGGGCGAGACGCGGGCCCTGTTCCCGCCGCCCGGCGCCACCGTGCGGGCCACCGTCGAACAGGCGGCGGGCAGCCTCGTCGGCCGCTCCGACCCCGAAGCCCCCGCCGGCGCCGGACGGCACGGCGCCGTCGAGTCCGGGCCCGGCGGCGACGACGCCGACTTCCTGGAGATCGAGCAGTTCGCCCGCCTCAAGCGCATCGCCCGCAAACCGGGACCGATGCTCTTCGTAGTGCTCCTGTTCGTCTCGCTCATCGCATGCCGCGCCCTGCTCGGCGGCGGGGCGCTCGCGGGCGGCGCCCTGCTGCCCGCCCCCGCCGACTCCTCGGGGCTGTGGGCGCGTTACCTGGACGGCTGGCACCCCGTCGGCACGGGCGGCACCGAGACCGCGCCGCCGTATCTCGCGCTCCTCGCCGCGCTCTCCAGCCTGCTCTTCGGCTCCACCGGCCTCGCCGTCACCGTGCTGCTCGTCGGCTCCGTGCCGCTGGCGGGCTTCGCCGCGTACTTCGCCTCCCGCCCGCTCGTCCCCTCGCGCCTGCTGCGCGCCTGGGCCTCCGTCGCGTACGCCTTCCTGCCCGCCGCCACCGGCGCGCTCGCGGGCGGCCGCATCGGCACCGCCGTCCTCGCCGTCCTGCTGCCGCTCATCGCGCGCGCGGGCGCCGCCGCCGCCGGTCTGACGGCCTCCGGGAGCGCCCGCGGCACCTGGCGCGCCACATGGGCGTACGCGCTCCTGCTGACCCTCGCCACGGCCTTCACGCCGGTCGTCTGGCCGATCGCCCTGGTGCTCGGCCTCGCCCTGCTCGTCCTGCGCCGCCGCGACATCACCGGCTACGGCCCCCGCTTCCTCGCCGCGCTCGGCACCCCGCTGCTCATGCTCGCCCCGTGGTCGCTGACGCTGCTGCCCTTCGGCTTCTTCAAGGAAGCGGGCCTGGAGTTCGGCACCGGCTCCGCGAGCGCCCTCGACCTGCTCGGCGCCAGCCCCGGCGGCCCCGGCACCGTGGACGGACTGCTGCTCACCGGCATCGTCCTCGCCGCACTCGGCGCCCTGCTGCGCACCGAGCGGCAGCTCGCGGTCCGCACCGCCTGGACGGCCGCCCTGGTCTCCCTGGTCTTCGCCGTCCTGTCGAACGGCTCGGCATGGGCGGGCCCGGCCACCCTCGCCTACGGCATCGCGCTCCTCGCCGCCGCCGCACTCGGCGCCGACGGGGCACGCGCGCGTGTCGCCGAGCAGAGCTTCGGCTGGCGCCAGCCGGTCGCCGCGCTCATCGCCTTCGCCGCGGCGGCCGGGCCGCTGCTCCTCGCCGCCGGCTGGATGATCCGTGGCGCCGACGGCCCCCTGGAGCGGCGCGATCCGGTCCAGGTGCCCGCGTTCGTCGCGGAGGAGAGCGGAACACAGGACCAGGCCCGCACCCTCGTCCTCGACAGCGAGTCGGCTGCCGAGGTCGCCTACACGCTCGTACGCGGATCGGGCGCCCGGCTCGGTGATGCCGAACTGGCCGCCGCCGCGGGCCCGGACGACAGGCTCGACAAGATCGTCGCCCGCCTCGTCGCGGGCTCCGGCGCCGACCAGGCCGACCAGCTCGGCGGCTACGCCGTGCGCTACGTCCTCGTACGCGAGGGCGCGCCCCGCCAGATGAGCCGCACCCTGGACGCCACGCCCGGCCTGACCCGGCTCAGCCAGGAGGACGGCAGCGCCCTGTGGCGCGTGGACCGGCAGGTCTCCCGCGCCGCCATCGTCCCGAAGACCGGCGACCCGGAGCCGGTCGCCGCGGGCCCCGTCGAGCTGCACACGAAGATCCCCGCGGGCGACGCGGGCCGCGTGCTGCGGCTCGCCGACTCCGCCGCCCCGGGCTGGACCGCGACCCTCGACGGCCGCCCGCTGACCCGCACCACGCTGGACGGCTGGGCGCAGGGCTTCGAACTGCCCTCATCGGGCGGCCGTCTCGACGTCACCTACGACGCCCCGATGGGCCACACCGCCTGGCTGTGGGCGCAGGGCGCGCTCGCCCTCGTCCTCGTGGTGCTCGCCCTTCCCGGGCGCCGCCGTGACGTCGACGACGACCTCCCCGAGGAGCCCGTCGTCCCGGCCCAGGCGGTCGAGGGCGAGGGCCGCAGGGCGCGCAGGCTGCGGGCCCAGAGCGAGCAGGCCGCGCAGCACGCGGGCGAGGACGTACCGCCGCCTTCTTCGGAGGAGCCCCTGGCGGCCGTTCCGCAGCAGCAGTCGTACGGCGCGTGGGAGGAACCCGCCCACGCGGGCGCCGAACAGCAGTACCAGGGCGAGTACCAGAACGCCCCCTACCAGGACGGCACATACCCGCCCGGCTCCTACGAACAGGCGGCCTACCCGGCCGAGGCCCCCCAGGAGGGTCAGTACGACCCGTACGCCTCCTACGGAGGAGCGGGCGGTGTCTACGGAGGCGGGCAGCAGTACGAGCAGTCCTACGGAGAGGCCCCGTACGGACAGCAGCAGCCGCCGACGCC
>NZ_WMBF01000337.1:0-6915 GCF_019400875.1 Streptomyces anatolicus
CCCCCCACACCGCGCGCGAGGCAGACCCCTTCCCGGTCAAGGGAATGGACGCGGTCGTCTTCGCCGTGGGCAACGCCAAGCAGGCCGCGCACTACTACTCCACCGCCTTCGGCATGAAGCTCGTCGCGTACTCCGGACCGGAGAACGGCAGCCGCGAAACCGCCAGTTACGTGCTGACGAACGGCGCCGCCCGCTTCGTCTTCACCTCCGTCATCAAGGCCTCCACCGAGCGGGGCCACTTCCTCGCCTCCCACGTGGCCGAGCACGGCGACGGCGTCGTCGACCTCGCCATCCAGGTCCCGGACGCGCGCGCCGCGTACGCCTACGCCGTCGAGCACGGGGCGCGCGGGCTCACCGAGCCGTACGAGGAGAAGGACGAGCACGGCAAGGTCGTACTCGCCGCCATCGCCACCTACGGCAAGACCCGCCACACGCTGGTCGAGCGCACCGACTACGACGGTCCCTACCTGCCCGGTTTCGTCGCCGCGAAGCCCATCGTCGAGCCCCCGGCCAAGCGGACCTTCCAGGCGATCGACCACTGCGTCGGCAACGTCGAACTCGGCCGGATGAACGAGTGGGTCGCCTTCTACAACAAGGTCATGGGCTTCACGAACATGAAGGAGTTCGTGGGCGACGACATCGCCACCGAGTACAGCGCGCTGATGTCGAAGGTCGTGGCCGACGGGACGCTGAAGGTCAAGTTCCCGATCAACGAGCCCGCCATCGCCAAGAAGAAGTCGCAGATCGACGAGTACCTGGAGTTCTACGGCGGCGCGGGCGTCCAGCACATCGCGCTCGCCACGAACGACATCGTGGAGACCGTACGCACCATGCGCGCGGCCGGCGTCCAGTTCCTGGACACCCCCGACTCGTACTACGACACGCTGGGGGAGTGGGCCGGGGAGACCCGGGTGCCCGTGGAGACCCTGCGCGAGCTGAAGATCCTCGTCGACCGCGACGAGGACGGCTATCTGCTCCAGATCTTCACCAAGCCGGTCCAGGACCGGCCGACCGTGTTCTTCGAGATGATCGAGCGGCACGGGTCGATGGGCTTCGGCAAGGGCAACTTCAAGGCGCTGTTCGAGGCGATCGAGCGGGAGCAGGAGAAGCGGGGCAATCTTTAGGCGCCGTTGATCGCGGGCTGCGCCCAGCTCGTCCTCAATCGCCGGACAGGCTCAAGTGCCCTCGTCTGTCCGGCGATCGGGCGTCTCAGAGGCCCGCTCGGCCGCGGGCGAACTCCAGCGAGCGGGTGAAGACGCTCTCCACCTCCGCATCGTCAAGTCCGTGCCAGGCGTGGTCCGCGCCCGGGACCGTCCACAGCTCCGCCTCGGCGCCGGCCTGCCGGAGCGCGGCCGCCAGGGACGCGCTGTGCGAGTGGTCCACCATGGTGTCCGCGTCGCCGTGGACCAGGAGGAACGGCGGTGCCCCCGGGGCGACTTGGGCCACGGGGCTGGCCGCGCGGGCCCGCTCCGGGGCGCTCGCCGGGGCCGCGCCCAGCAGGCGTGCCTCCGGCGTGGCGGGGTCCTCCGGGGTGAAGTGGCCCCGCGCGGTGGTCAGGTCGCTCGGGCCGTACCAGATCACCGCGCCCGCGAGGGAAGGCTCGGCCAGCGCGAGGAGCGAGGCGAGGTGGCCGCCCGCCGAGTCGCCCCAGACCACGGTCCGCCCGGTGTCGACGCCGAGTTCCGCGCCGCGCAGAGTGAGCCAGCGCAGGGCGGCCCGCAGGTCGTCGAGCGGGGCGGGGAAGGCGGCCTCGCCGCTGAGCCGGTAGTCGACGCAGGCGACGGCGCATCCGGCGGCCGCGATGCGCGCGAAGGGGCCCGGCGTCCACCGCCGGGTGCGCAGGCCCATGTCGTCGCGGCGGCCGAGGAACCACGCGCCGCCGTGCACGAAAAGCACCAGCGGCGCCGGAGCGGGGTCGGGGGTGGTCCCGGGGAGCCACAGGTCGAGTTCCAGGGGGCGGCTGCCCGCCGCCTGGAGATAGGGCACACCGCGCAGCTCCCGCACGCCCGGCTCGCGCACGGCCGCGGGCGGCAGGGGTGCCACGTCCGGGTCGGGCGCGGCGATCAGGGTGCGCAGGGCGGGCCCGGTCACCGGGTGCGCCACTGGTGGTCGGGGAGGAAGTTCACGTCGTACTGCTCGGGGACGGTTCCCCACTTGTGGGGCTCGGGGACGAGCGGCCGGTGCGGCAGACCGTGCTGCTGCGTGGGCGCGCCGAGGTTCTCGAAGAACCGCTCGAAGGTGCCGCCGGGGCCCGCCGCGACGCCGACGACCTGGCTGTGGTGGCGCTCCATGCGGTAGGCGTGCGTGCAGTTCTTCGGTACGAAGCCGAAGTCGCCCGGGGTGAGCAGCTTCTCCTGCTGTTCGCCCTCGGTGTCCTCGACGAAGAGGCGGACGGCGCCCTGGGTGACGTAGAAGACCTCGTGCGTGTCGGCGTGCATGTGGGCGGGGATGAGGTCGCCCTTGGGGCCCTCCACGGTGAAGAAGTTGAAGGTGTTCTCGGTCTGCTCGCCGCCCGCGTAGACGGTGACCAGGTCGCCGAAGAGATGGGCGCGGTCGCCCTCGCCCTTCTCGATGAAGTAGGGCTTGCCCGGATCCGCGGGGATGCGGGAGGCGGGGCGGTAGCGCGTGGCGTACTCGATGGTCATGGGTGTCGCTCCTCGGCGAATCGGGAATGTCAGGTAGCCTGACATTAAAGAGTGCCGGTGAGCAAGCCGGTCCCGAGAACGTCAGTGAGGAAACATGCCGTCCCAGCCGCGTGACCTGCCCCAGCTCCTCGGCGAGGCCCGCCGCTGGTTCGAGGAAGGGCTCTCCGCCGCCATGGCCGCCGCCGGGGCTGCCCCGGTCTCGCCGACGCAGGTGCAGCTCTGCTCCGTACTGGACGAGGAGGGCACCACGGTCTCCGAGCTGGCGCGGCGCATGGGCGTCACCCGGCAGACCGCGCATCAGGCCGTGCACGGCCTGGTCGCCGCCGGGATCCTCGAACAGGTCCCCGACCCCGCCTCCGCCCGGCAGCGCCTCATCCGGCGCACCGCCGAAGGGGAGCGGGCGCATCGCCAGGCCAAGTCCGCCATCGCCGGCCTGGAACGGCAGCTCACGGAACGCATCGGCGAGGAGCTGGCCACCGCCCTGCGCACGGCCCTGGAGACTCCGTGGGGCCCGGTCCCGGGCCCGGGACCGGAGTTGGCGCCAGGCTCAGCTCCCCGATGACCCGGTGCCGGTGCGCGGCGGGCTGATCCGCGTGGACTGCCGGGGCGTGCTCGGTGTCCACTGGCGCCGGGCCGACGGGCGCGGCGAGGCCTGGCGGTAGGAGTAGCCGCGCGGAGCCGTCTGCCGCGTGGCCATCGGGGCCGGGGCGGGTTCCACCGGCGCGTACACCTGTGCGGGCCCGCCCTCGGGCGGCTCGCCCAGCGCCTCCATCGCCTCCTTCGCCGCGGGCACGGCGAGCGGCGAGAAGTACGGGTTGATCCGCAGGGCCTCCCCGATGTGCCGCCGCGCCGCCCCGTACCAGCCGAGCTGCCGCTCGATCTCCCCGCGGTGGTAGGCGAACAGCGCGCTGCGCGGCCCGTCCTTCATCGCCTTCGTCACCAGCTTCAGGCCCGCCTCGCCGTCCCCGGACAGATGCAGCGCCCAGCCGAGCGCGTCGGCCGTCTGCGGATTGCCGTGCCGCTTGTACTCCGCCTCAAGGCGCTCCACCGCCGCGTCCGGATCACCGTGGTCCGCCTCGAAGAGACCGAGGACGCGTTCGTTGTTGACCCCGCCCCCGCTCTCCTGCCTCACCCGCGCCCGCAACACGTCGTACTGGGCGCGCGCGGCCGGCCGCAGGTCCAGCGACTCGTACAACTCGCCCAGCTCGAGGGCGTACTCGGGAAGCGGCTGCCGGGTGAGCGCCGTGCGGTAGCTGTGCAGCGCCTCCGAGGTGCGGCCGAGCGCGGCGAGCGCGCGGCCCTTGCCCGCGAGGGAGGCGTGGTGGTCGGGGTCGGCGGCGAGCGCCGCCTCGTAGTAGCGCAGCGCCTGGGCCGGTTCGCCCCGCTCCCACGCCAGCTCCCCGACGCGGTGCAGATACGCGGCCTTCTCCGCGGGGGCCTCCGCGAGCGCCGCCGCGTCGGTGAGCGAGGCGTTGGCGTCCTCGCGCCAGCCGCGGTCGCGGTACACCTGCCCCGTGCGCGCCTTGACCGCCGCGCCCGAGCCGAGCTTCTGCAGCGACTCCAGCGCCCTGCCGACACCCTTGGCGTCCCCGAGCCCCGTGTACGCGTCGATCAGCGCGGGATACACCGTCCACCGCTTCGGCGCCTGCCGGACCGCCTGCTCGCCCCACGTGCGGGCCGCCCGGAAGTCGCGCCGGGCGTTCGCCAGGGTGGCGAGCCCCGTCAGCGCCTCCGGGTTGCCCTGGGGCCTGGCCCTGAGCGACGTGCGCAGCGCCTGCTCGGCCTTCGGGTAGTACGCGAAGTCGGCGGTGCGGGCGCCCCGCGCCACATACGCCGAGCCGAGCACAGCCCAGGAGTGGTCGTCACGGGGGTGTGCCCGCAGATGCGCCTCACGCTCCCCGATCAGCGCCACCAGATCCGGCAGCGCGGCCGGCGCCCCCGTCCCCACGGCCGCCATCGCGCGCCCCGCGGGCCCGAGCGCGGGCGGCCCGCCCTCCCCGCGGTCCATCGGCACCAGCACATACGCGGCACCGGCCACCGCGGCCCCCACCACGGAGGCGATCAGTGCCCGCCGCACCGAACCCCTCATGGGGGACTTGTAAGGCCCCGTCGGGGACCCGTAGGACCCCATGAGGGGCCCGTAGGACTTCGCGTAGGACCTGTAACGCTTCATGCCGATCACTGTGCGTCAATACGAAGAGCACATCCCGGCACGGCCCGGGCGTCGCACACGGGTTCACACCGATGGCCCCGGGTGCGAGGCTGTGATCATGAGCCGCACCCTCATCGCACTCCTCCGCGAGGGTCTGCCCGCCGAGGCGGTCCTCACGGATCCGGACGTCACATCCGCCTACTCCCACGACATGGCGAGCTTCTGCGAGGCGGGCGTCCCCGCCGTCGTGGTGCTGCCCCGCACCGTCGAGCAGGTCCAGCACGTCATGCGCACCGCCAACGAGCTGCGCGTCCCCGTCGTGCCGCAGGGCGCCCGCACCGGCCTGTCCGGCGCCGCCAACGCCAGCGAGGGGTGCGTCGTGCTCTCCCTCGTCAAGATGGACCGCATCCTGGAGATCAGCCCCGTCGACCGGATCGCGGTCGTCGAGCCGGGCGTCGTCAACGCCGCGCTCTCCCGCGCGGTGGGCGAGCACGGCCTGTACTACCCGCCGGATCCCTCCAGTTGGGAGATGTGCACCATCGGCGGGAACATCGGCACCGCGTCCGGCGGGCTGTGCTGCGTTAAGTACGGGGTCACCGCGGAGTACGTGCTCGGGCTCGACGTCGTCCTCGCCGACGGGCGGCTCATGAGCACCGGCCGGCGCACGGCCAAGGGCGTCGCGGGGTACGACCTCACGCGCCTGTTCGTCGGCTCCGAGGGCAGCCTCGGCATCATCGTCCGCGCCGTCCTCGCGCTGCGGCCCAAGCCGCCCCAACAGTTGGTGCTTGCTGCCGAGTTCGCCTCGAGCGCGGCCGCCTGCGACGCCGTATGCAAGATCATGGAGGGCGGTCACGTCCCGTCGCTGCTCGAACTGATGGACCGTACGACCGTGAAGGCCGTGAACGCGCTCGCGCACATGGGGCTGCCCGAGACCACCGAGGCCCTGCTGCTCGCCGCCTTCGACACCCCCGACCCGGTCTCCGACCTCGCGGCGGTGGGCGCGCTCTGCGAGGCCGCGGGCGCCACCCAGGTGGTGCCGGCCGAGGACGCCGCCGAGTCGGAACTCCTGCTCCAGGCGCGGCGGTTGTCCCTCACCGCGCTCGAAGCGGTCAAGGGCACCACGATGATCGACGACGTGTGCGTGCCGCGCTCCAGGCTCGCGGAGATGCTCGACGGGGTCGAGCGCATCGGTGAGAAGTACGGGCTCACCATCGGGGTCTGCGCGCACGCGGGCGACGGCAACACGCACCCCACCGTCTGCTTCGACGCGGCCGACCCCGACGAGGCCCGGCGCGCCCGCGAATCCTTCGACGAGATCATGGCCCTCGGTCTCGAACTCGGCGGCACCATCACCGGCGAGCACGGCGTCGGGGTCCTGAAGAAGGAGTGGCTGGCACGCGAGATCGGCCCGGTGGGAGTGGAGATGCAGCGGGCCGTCAAGGCGGCCTTCGACCCGCACTCGCTCCTCAACCCGGGCAAGTTGTTCTGAGACAGCTCACTCACCGTCCTTGGAATCGTCCGAGGGCCACGGGTCGCGCAGCCACAGCTCGTCGGCGCCGAAACGGCCCGCGGCGGGTGCGAGCAGCTCGGCGAGGCCGTCGTCGATGCCGAGCTGCTCGGACTCAGAACCCGGAGGGACCACCCGCAACGTCCGCTCCAGCCAGGCGGAGACCGCGGCCGCCGGTGCTTCGAGGAGTGCGTCGCCGTCCGGCGAGCTGAGCGCCATCAGAACGACGCTGCGGTCGTCCACCTTCGTCGGCCAGACCCGCACATCGCCGTGACCGCACGGCCTGAACACCCCCTCGACCAGCAGCTCGCGGGCGAACGTCCAGTGCACGGGGCGCTCCGAGCCGATGTGGAAGGCGATGTGGACGGCGTACGGATCGTCGGTGCGGTAGGTGAGGCGGGCCGGCACGGGGATGACCCGTTCCGGCGAGAGGACCAGCCTGAGCTCGAGCTCGCGTTCCACGACGGAGTGCATGTCGGTGTGCTTCCTTCCTCGTCGGGGCCCTGGGAGAGGACCCATACGAGTGGAGAGCGCGTGATCCCCGGAGCATTACGCGGGTTCGGGGATTTTTCTCCGTACGACTCCGGAAAGGTGACCGGCGGGGGCGTGGG
>NZ_WMBF01000338.1:0-6849 GCF_019400875.1 Streptomyces anatolicus
CCCCCACACCCAGTGCGGCGGTCGGCGGGGCCGCCGCACTGGGTGTGGGGGCGGGCGCGCTGCCCGCGGCGGCGGCCGCACCGGGCGCGCCGCGGGCCAGGCAGTCCGTGGCCGTGCTCGGCGGCGGAGTCGCGGGGCTCACGGCCGCCCATGAGCTGGCCGAGCGCGGCTTCGCCGTGACGGTCTACGAGCGCAGGGCGCTCGGCGGCAAGGCCCGCAGCATGGACGTACCGCAGAGCGCGAAGGGCAACCGCAAGCCGCTCCCCGGTGAGCACGGCTTCCGCTTCATCCCGGG
Organism: Streptomyces anatolicus; assembly: GCF_019400875.1. Classification (NCBI taxonomy): domain Bacteria; kingdom Bacillati; phylum Actinomycetota; class Actinomycetes; order Kitasatosporales; family Streptomycetaceae; genus Streptomyces; species Streptomyces anatolicus. The sequence continues at coordinate 296 of NZ_WMBF01000338.1, forward strand.
GATCTACCACAACCTCCCCGACACGATGCGCCGCATCCCCTTCCCCGGGAACGCGAACGGCGTATGGGACAACCTCGTCGCGCCCCGCGAGATGTCGTTCGCGCGCACCGGCCGCGAGGACATCCGGATGCCGATCCCGTGGCCGGGCAGCGAGCCGGAGAAGCTCACCCCGGACGACATCGCGCGGGCGCTCACCGCGCTTCTCGACACCGCGTTCCATCTGCCCGCGCACGAGGTCGCGTACTTCGTGAACCGCGCACTGGTCTTCCTGACCAGCTGCGACGAGCGCCGCGACGACGACTGGGAGGCGACGCCCTGGTGGGAGTTCGTGCGCGCCGAGCGGATGTCGAAGGACTATCAGCGCATCCTCGCGATCGGCGTCACCCGCAACATCGTGGCGACCAAGGCCGAGGAGGCGAGCACCCGCACGGTGGGCACCCTCGGCGAGGCCTTCGTCTTCAACGCGCTCGGGCAGGGCGCGGACGGCCCGCCCGACCGGCTCCTGAACGCGCCGACGAACGAGGCCTGGATCGACCCGTGGGTGACACATCTGAAGTCACTCGGCGTGGAGTTCCGCATCGGCTGGACGGTTCGCGAACTGGCGTTCGGTGGCGGTCGCATCACCAGGACGGTGGTCGAGGACCCCGGCGGCGTACGGCGTGACATCACCGCCGACCACTATGTGCAGGCCATGCCGGTGGAGCACGCGCGCAGGACGTGGAGCGCCGCGATGAAGGCGGCGGACCCGCAGCTGGCGCGCTGCGACAAGCTGCAGACGGACTGGATGACGGGCATCCAGTTCTATCTGACCGAGCGTCCGCCGCTCGTGAAGGGCCACTTCAACTGCATCGACTCGCCCTGGTCGCTGACCGGCATCGCGCAGGCGGGCCACTGGCCCGGGCGCGACTTCCCCGCCGACTACGGCGACGGTGTCGCGGTCGACTGCCTGTCGGTGGACATCTCCGAGTGGGACAAGCCGGGGATCCTGTACGGCAAGACGGCCAAGCAGTGCACCCGCGACGAGGTCGCCAAGGAGGTGTGGGCGCAGCTCAAGGCGGCGCTGAACGACACCGGCAAGACGGTCCTGAGCGACGGCAAGCTGCACTCGTGGTTCCTCGACCCGGGCGTCGACGGCCTCGGCACGCCGCACCCCACCAATGAGGACGAACTCCTGATCCACCCCGTCGGCACCCTCCACAACCGTCCCTCGGCCGCGACGAGGATCCCCAACCTCTTCCTCTCCGGCGACTACGTGTCCGTGGACATCGACCTGGCGACGATGGAGGGCGCCAACGCGTCGGCCCGCGCGGCCGTCAACGCACTGCTCGAGCAGGCGGGCTCCGACCAGAAGCCGTGCACCATAAAGCCGATGTTCCGCGCCCCGGCGATCGAGCTGGCCAAGCGCCACGACCGCACCCGCTACCGACTCGGCCTGCGCAACGCCCTCGACCTCGGCTGAGATCGGAGGCGCACGGGGTATGACGTACGCATGAGACGGTGGACGCGAACGCGCATGCGGGCCGGGGCGGTGGTGCTCGCCGCCCTGGCGGCCGGCTGCACGGTACAACCCGAACGGCGGGAATCCCCCGCGGGTCCCCCCGGCGAGGGCGGCACCGTCCTCGCCGTGAAGATCGACAACGTCCGCCCTGCCCGCCCGCACACCGGCCTGGACGCCGCGGACGTCGTCTACGCCGAACAGGTGGAGGCGGGGCTCAGCCGCCTGATGGCGGTGTACGCGTCCCGGGTGCCGCCCGTGATCGGGCCGGTGCGCAGCGCGCGCGAGACCGATCTCGAACTGCTGCGCCAGTTCGACCGGCCCGTGCTCGCGTTCTCCGGGGCGCAGTCGAAGCTGCTCCCGCTGATCGCGGGCGCCCCCGTGCGGGCCCTGTCGCCGGGTGAGGCGCCCGACGACGCCTATTACCGGGACGACGACAAGGCCGCGCCGCACGATCTCTTCGTACGCCCCAAGGCGCTGAACGTCGACCCGCGCGCGGGTGCCCTGGAGAGCACGGGGTTCCGGTTCGGGCCGCGCCCGGCGGGCGGCACACCCGAGACACACCGGACGGTCCGCTTCCCTTCGGCGAGCTTCACGTTCGACTGGGTGGAGTACGAGGGCCGCTGGCGCGTCGCCATGGACGGGGAGCGGGCGCGCACCTCCGACGGCAAGGAGCTGGGCGCGTCGACGGTCGTCGTGCAGTACGTGAAGGTCCGGCACTCCCGCTTCCACGACCGGTCGGGCAACGTCTCGCCGTTCACCGAGACGGTGGGCGAGGGGACGGCACGCGTCCTGCGGGACGGGCGGGCCTACGAGGCGCGCTGGCAGCGGCCGTCAGCCGAGGACGGCACGGAGTTCACGACGCCCGACGGCAAGCGGCTGCCGTTCGCCAAGGGGCAGGTGTGGGTGGTGTACGCGAAGGCGTGAGCGCGCTTCAGGGCTGCGGGACCACCAGCGGCTCCCCGGGGTCGCGCAGGCTCTCCGCGGCGTCCGCGACGCGCCGCATCAGCTCGAGGAACAGGGTCTGCTCGTCGGTGGAGAGCGGGGCGAGGAAGACCTGGTTCATGCGGGCGGTGCGCACGGTCAGCTTGCGGTGCGTGCGCCTGCCCTCTTCGGTCAGGCGCAGCAGATAACGCCGGCCGTCCTGCGGGTCGCGGACCTTGTCGAGCAGCTCGCGGCGGATCAGCCGGCTGATGACCTCGGCGACGGTGGAGCGGTCCAGGCCCACCCGCTCCCCCACGGTCCGCTGGTCGAGGCCGGGCTCGGCGACGAGGGCGTTGAGGACCGCGAACTGCGGTGAGGTGATCTCCTCGGAGACCATCGTGTTCCACAGGAGGTAGTGGGCCTGTTGCAGGCGCCGGGCCAGGTGCCCGGGGTGGGTGGCGAGATCCACCGCGGCCATGGGGTCCTCCGCTTCTCCGGTTCTCCGGCATATTTCATCGGTGCACTGAACAATAGCCGTTCCCTATCTCTCATATAGCCACTCTTGTCAGGCTGTTGGGCGGCGCCTATCCTCCCGGAAATAGTCAGTGCCCTGATTAATTGGGCCGGAGGAGAGGGGCCGGGCACATGGACAAGGTGGTGGCGACGGCCGCGGAGGCGGTGGCCGACATCGGGGACGGGTCGTCGCTCGCGGTCGGCGGCTTCGGCCTGAGCGGCGTACCGAACGAGCTGATACGCGCGCTGCACGCGTCCGGCGCCTCGGACCTGCGGGTGGTGTCCAACAACTGCGGGGCGCTGGACTCGGGCCTCGCGGTGCTCCTTTCGGCGGGCCGCATCGCTCGGGTGACCGGCTCCTACATCGGCGCCAACAAGGAGTTCGCCCGGCAGTACCTGGGCGGGGAGCTTGAGGTCGAGATGATCCCGCAGGGCACGCTGGCCGAGCGGCTGCGGGCGGGCGGCGCGGGTATCCCCGCGTTCTACACCCCGGCCGGGGTGGGCACCCAGGTCGCCGACGGCGGGCTGCCGTGGCGCTACGACGGCGAGGGCGGGATCGCGCTCGCGTCCCCGGCCAAGGAGGTACGGGAGTTCGACGGCACCCCGTACGTCCTGGAGCGCGGCATCCGCACCGACTTCGCGCTGGTGCGGGCGGCGCGGGGGGACCGGCACGGCAACCTCGTCTTCACCAGGTCCGCCCGCAATTTCAACCCTCTCGCGGCGATGGCGGGCCGCGTCACCGTCGCCGAGGTGGAGGAGCTGGTGGAGCCGGGCGCGATCGACCCGGACGCCGTGCACCTGCCGGGGATCTTCGTGCGGCGCGTGGTCGCGCTCACCCCCGGGCAGGCGGCGGAGAAGCGGATCGAGAAGCGGACGGTGAGCGGCTGATGCCATGGACCCGTGAGCAGATGGCCGCCCGTGCGGCGCGTGAACTCCGCGACGGCCAGTACGTGAACCTGGGCATCGGCCTGCCCACCCTGATCCCGAACCACCTGCCCCCGGGCGTGGAGGTGGTCCTGGAGTCCGAGAACGGCATCCTCGGGGTGGGCCCCTACCCCGCCGAGGCCGACGTCGACCCGGACCTGATCAACGCGGGTAAGGAGACCGTGACCGTACTGCCCGGCGCCTCCTTCTTCGACTCGGCGCTCTCCTTCGGGATGATCCGCGGCGGCCACATCGATGTAGCCGTGCTCGGCGCGATGCAGGTCTCCGCGCGCGGGGATCTCGCCAACTGGGCGGTCCCCGGAAAGATGATCACCGGGATCGGCGGGGCGATGGACCTGGTGCACGGCGCCGGCAGGGTCATCGTCGTCATGACGCACACCGCCAAGGACGGCACCGCGAAGATCGTCGAAAAGTGCGGGCTGCCGTTGACCGGGAAGGCGTGCGTGGACCGGATCATCACCGATCTGTGCGTGCTGGATGTGACGGAACGGGGTCTGGAGCTGGTCGAGTCGGCTCCGGGGTGCGGGGTCGAGGAGATCGCGGCCAGGACGGGGGCGGAGGTCCTGCTGCCGGCCGAGGGCGGCGCGTCGTGAGCGTGCGGGGTACCCGCGGTGACGCCGGTGCCTCAGCTGGCCGAGCTGGCCGAGCGTCCTGACCCGCCCGATCCGTCCGATCCGCCCGCCTCGCTGTCATGTCCCTTCGGAGTCGCCCGCGTATGGCCGCACACCAGGAGCCTCAAGAGATGACCCTGACCACTTCCTCCTCCCGGGGCGCCGGGCCCTCTTCCGCCGGTCCTCTGCCCGACGGGCTCAGCCAGCGGGCGATAGACGCCGAGGTCGCCAAGGCGCAGGCCGCGCGGGCCGCGTCGGACGGGCGGGCCGCGTCGGACGGGCGGGGGCATCCGCCCCGTGACTACCCGCCCTACCGCAGCAGCCACTTCCGCCACCCCAAGCAGCCGCTGGTCCCGCTGCGGGACCCCGAGGCGGTGGAGCTGAGCGGCCCCGCGTTCGGCGTCACCGACGTCACCGTCCTGGACCGCGATCTGACGCGCCAGCACCAGGGTGAGCCGCTGGGCGAGCGGATCACCGTGAGCGGCCGGGTCGTCGACCGCCGAGGGCACCCCGTCCGTGGCCAGCTGGTCGAGCTGTGGCAGGCCAACGCTTCCGGGCGGTACGCCCATCAGCTCGACCAGCACCCGGCGCCCCTCGACCCCCACTTCACGGGCTTCGGCCGCTGTCTGACCGACGACGACGGAACGTACTCCTTCACGACCATCAAGCCGGGCGCCTACCCATGGCGCAACCACGTCAACGCCTGGCGCCCCGCGCACCTCCACTTCTCGCTCTTCGGCACGGCATTCACCCAGCGCCTGGTGACGCAGATGTACTTCCCCGGGGACCCGCTCTTCCCCTACGACCCGGTGCTGCGCTCGGTGACCGACGAGTCCGCGCGGCAGCGCCTCGTATGCGCGTACGACCACGATCTGTCCGTCCCCGAGTGGTCGCTCGGCTACCGCTGGGACATCGTTCTGGACGGCCCGTCCGCGACCCTCTTCGAGGAAGGCGACCACCGCTGATGCCCCCGCACACGCTCCCCACGCCTCCCACGCCCTCCCAGACCGTCGGCCCCTTCTACGGCTACGCGCTGCCCTTCCCGCGCGGCGGCGAGGTCGCGCCCGTCGGCCACCCGGACACCATCACGCTGCACGGGTACGTGTACGACGGCGCGGGGCAGCCCGTGCCCGACGCCCTGATAGAGACCTGGCAACCCGCTCCGGACGGCGCGCGGACGGGCGCTCCGGGGTCGCTGCGGCGCGATCCCGTGACGGGACAGGTCATCGGGCGCGACGGGGTGGCGTTCACCGGTTTCGGGCGGGTGCCGACGGACGCGGACGGCCACTGGGCGGTGCGGACGCTGCCGCCGGGTGGCGTCTCGTACATCTCGCTGGCCGTCTTCGCGCGCGGGCTGCTGCACCACCTCTATACGCGCGCGTACGTGGTGGACGAGCCCGGCGATCCGCTGCTCGCCTCCCTGGATGCCGACCGGCGTGCCACGCTGATCGCGCGGAGCGAGGCGCCGCGTACGTATCGGTTCGACATCCGGCTGCAAGGGGCGGACGAGACGGTCTTCCTGGAGTTCTCGTGAGCGGCCTGTTCTCCCCGGGGTGGGCGGGTTCCGCCGCCGAGGAGGCGACCGGCGACCTCGCCTTCCTCCAGGCGCTCTTGGACGCGGAGGCGGCACTGACGCGGGCTCAGGCGGCGGTCGGCCTCGCCCCCGCAGAGGCGGCCGCGGCGGTCACGGAAGCGGCCTCGGACGCGAGCCGCTTCGACGCCCGCGGCATCGCGCTCCGCGCGCGGGAGGGCGGAAACCCGGTGATCCCCCTGGTGGCCGACCTGACGGCGGCGGTACCGGCCGAGGCGGCGCCTTACGTCCACCGGGGCGCGACGAGCCAGGACATCCTCGACACGGCCCTGATGCTGCTCGCCGCGCGGACGCTGGACCTGCTCCTCTCGGACCTGGCCCGCACGGAGAGCGCCCTGGCCCGTCTCGCGTCGCGGCACCGGGACACGGTGATGCCGGGCCGGACACTGACGCAGCACGCGGTGCCGACGACGTTCGGCCTCAAGGCGGCGGGGTGGCGCTCACTCGCGCTCGACGCGCGGGACCGGGTCGCGGG
>NZ_WMBF01000339.1:0-6847 GCF_019400875.1 Streptomyces anatolicus
GGGGCCTGGCCCGGCGCGCGCCCGCCCGGGGAGCCGCCCGGCACCCGGCCCCAGCCGCCCCGCGCCCCGCGCGAGGCGTACCAGTTGGGCGACAGCGCCCCTGGCCGGGCCCGGATCGGGCGATACTGAGGTGCCGGAGGTCCGGGCGGCGCGATGGACGTCGCACCGGGGCCGGCGGAACGAGCGCGCCGGGGGGCCGAGAACAGTGGAGGACAAAGTGCGGGTGGTCATCGCCGAGGATTCAGTGCTGCTCAGGGAGGGCCTGACCCGGTTGCTGACCGACCGCGGGCACGACGTGGTGGCCGGCGTGGGGGACGCCGACGCGCTGATCAAGACGATCACGGAGCTGGCGTCGCAGGACGCCCTGCCGGACGTGGTCGTCGCCGATGTGCGGATGCCCCCGACCCATACGGACGAAGGGGTGCGGGCCGCCGTCTTCCTGCGCCAGCGGCACCCGGGGCTCGGGGTGCTGGTCCTTTCGCAGTACGTCGAGGAGCAGTACGCCACCGAACTGCTCGCCGGGTCGAGCCGGGGCGTGGGCTATCTGCTCAAGGACCGGGTCGCCGAGGTCCGCGAGTTCGTGGACGCGGTGGTGCGGGTGGCCGAGGGGGGCACGGCGCTCGACCCGGAGGTCGTGGCGCAGCTCCTCGGCCGCAGCCGCAAGCAGGACGTGCTCGCGGGGCTTACTCCGCGCGAGCGCGAGGTACTCGGCCTGATGGCGGAGGGCCGGACGAACTCGGCGGTCGCCCGGCAGCTCGTGGTGAGCGACGGCGCCGTCGAGAAGCACGTGAGCAACATCTTCCTGAAGCTCGGGCTCTCCCCGAGTGACGGGGATCACCGCCGTGTGCTCGCGGTTCTCACGTATCTCAACTCATGACGCGTGACGAGCTGACACCCTGCCAGTGATCGGCACGACCGATTGACCGAACGACCGAACACCAGAGCCACGCCAGAGCCACGCCAGAGCCAGAGAAGTCCCAGAACCAGAAGACGAGCGGGGAGCGTCATCTATGAAGGACCGGGGGGTAAGGCACATCATGGCAAACCAGGACATCGAGGCGTCCCAAAAAGACGTCCAAAATGTGAGCTACCCGAGGAAGGCGACCCTTACAGACGTAGGGTGGGCCTTGGGAACGCCGGGCGTCCCGGCACTTCCCCTCAGCCGCCTCGAGGGAGGTCCACTTCAGTGACCAGCCAGGTCAGCAGCGAAGCCGAGCAGGCCGACGGCGCACTCGTCGGAGAGCAACGCAAGTCCGCGGGCGGGAAAGACGTACGGCGCCTGGACCGGGTGATCATCCGCTTCGCGGGTGACTCCGGTGACGGTATGCAGCTCACGGGTGACCGCTTCACTTCGGAGACCGCGTCCTTCGGCAACGACCTGTCGACGCTGCCGAACTTCCCGGCCGAGATCAGGGCGCCCGCCGGCACCCTGCCGGGCGTCTCCTCCTTCCAGCTGCACTTCGCCGACCACGACATCCTCACGCCCGGCGACGCGCCGAACGTCCTGGTGGCGATGAACCCGGCGGCACTGAAGGCGAACATCGGCGACGTGCCGCGCGGCGCGGAGATCATCGTCAACACCGACGAGTTCTCCAAGCGGGCGATGCAGAAGGTCGGTTACGACACCTCGCCGCTGGAGGACGGCTCCCTGGACGGCTACAGCGTGCACCCCGTGCCGCTGACCACGCTGACGGTGGAGGCGCTGAAGGAGTTCGACCTCTCGCGCAAGGACGCGGGCCGGTCCAAGAACATGTTCGCGCTCGGCCTGCTGTCGTGGATGTACCACCGGCCGACCGAGGGAACCGAGAAGTTCCTGCGGACCAAGTTCGCCAAGAAGCCCGACATCGCCGAGGCGAACATCGCGGCGTTCCACGCGGGCTGGAACTTCGGCGAGACCACCGAGGACTTCGCGGTCTCCTACGAGGTCGCCCCGGCCGCCAAGGCGTTCCCGACCGGCACCTACCGCAACATCTCCGGGAACCTCGCACTGTCGTACGGGCTGATCGCGGCCGGCCGCCAGGCGGATCTGCCGCTGTACCTGGGCTCGTACCCCATCACGCCCGCCTCGGACATCCTCCACGAGCTGTCCAGGCACAAGAACTTCGGCGTGCGCACCTTCCAGGCGGAGGACGAGATCGCGGGGATCGGCGCGGCGCTCGGTGCCGCGTTCGGCGGCTCGCTGGCGGTGACGACGACCTCCGGGCCGGGGGTGGCGCTGAAGTCGGAGACCATCGGGCTCGCGGTCTCCCTCGAACTGCCGCTGCTCATCGTGGACATCCAGCGCGGCGGCCCCTCCACCGGCCTGCCGACCAAGACCGAGCAGGCCGACCTGCTCCAGGCGATGTACGGGCGCAACGGCGAGGCACCGGTGCCGATCGTGGCGCCGAGGACCCCGGCGGACTGCTTCGACGCCGCTCTGGAGGCGGCCCGGATCGCGGTCACCTACCGCACGCCGGTCTTCCTGCTGAGCGACGGCTACCTGGCCAACGGCAGCGAGCCGTGGCGGATCCCCGAGGTGGACGAACTGCCCGATCTGCGGGTGCAGTTCGCCTCGGGCACCAACCACACCGAGGACGACGGCACCGAGGTCTTCTGGCCCTACAAGCGCGACCCGCAGACCCTGGCCCGCCCCTGGGCGGTCCCCGGCACGCCCGGGCTCGAACACCGCATCGGCGGCATCGAGAAGCAGGACGGCACGGGCAACATCTCGTACGACCCGGCCAACCACGACTTCATGGTCCGCACCCGCCAGGCCAAGGTCGACGGCATCGACGTGCCCGACCTGGAGGTCGACGACACGCGCGGGGACGCCACCACGCTGGTCCTCGGCTGGGGTTCGACGTACGGGCCGATCACCGCGGCGGTCCGGCGGCTGCGGGCGGCCGGTGTGCCCATCGCGCAGGCCCATCTGCGCCATCTGAACCCGTTCCCGCGGAACCTGGGCGAGGTCCTCGGGCGTTACGAGAAGGTGGTGATCCCCGAGATGAACCTCGGCCAGCTCGCCACCCTCATCAGGGCGAAGTACCTGGTGGACGCGGTCTCGTATAACCAGGTCAACGGAATGCCGTTCAAGGCCGAGCAGCTCGCCACGGCTCTCAAGGAGGCCATCGATGACTGACGTCGGCAACGGACTGCTGAAGCTGGTCCCCAAGGCCGAGGCCAAGCAGTCCATGAAGGACTTCAAGTCCGACCAGGAAGTGCGCTGGTGCCCGGGCTGCGGTGACTATGCCGTGCTGGCCGCCGTGCAGGGCTTCATGCCGGACCTCGGCCTGGCGAAGGAGAACATCGTCTTCGTCTCCGGGATCGGCTGCTCCTCCCGCTTCCCGTACTACATGAACACGTACGGGATGCACTCCATCCACGGCCGCGCCCCGGCCATCGCCACCGGCCTCGCCTCCTCACGGCGCGACCTGAGCGTATGGGTGGTGACCGGTGACGGCGACGCCCTCTCCATCGGCGGCAACCACCTCATCCACGCCCTGCGCCGCAACGTGAACCTGAAGATCCTGCTCTTCAACAACAGGATCTACGGCCTCACCAAGGGCCAGTACAGCCCCACCTCGGAAGTCGGCAAGATCACCAAGTCGACGCCGATGGGCTCGCTCGACGCGCCGTTCAACCCGGTCTCGCTGGCGATCGGCGCGGAGGCGTCCTTCGTGGCGCGGACCGTCGACTCCGACCGCAAGCACCTCACGTCGGTGCTGCGCGAGGCCGCCGACCACCCGGGCACCGCGCTGGTGGAGATCTACCAGAACTGCAACATCTTCAACGACGGCGCCTTCGAGGTCCTCAAGGACAAGCAGCAGGCCGAGGAGGCGGTGATCCGCCTGGAGCACGGGCAGCCGATCCGCTTCGGCACCGACGCCTCCAAGGGCGTCGTGCGCGACGCGGTCACCGGCGACCTGAAGGTCGTCGCGGTCACCCCGGAGAACGAGCGCGACATCCTCGTCCACGACGCGCACTCCGCCTCCCCGACGACCGCGTTCGCCCTCTCCCGCCTCGCCGACCCGGACACCCTGCACCACACCCCGATCGGCGTCTTCCGCGATGTGGAGCGGCCGGTCTACGACACGCTCATGGCCGACCAGCTCGACAGCGCCATCGAGCAGAACGGCAAGGGCGACCTCGCGGCGCTGCTCGCGGGCGGCGACACGTGGACGGTCGTCGGCTAGGCGTCCCTCTCACGGCCCTCTCGCGCGAAAGCCCGGTTCTGGATCTTTCAGAGCCGGGCTTCGTCGTACTCCCGGCGGGCTTCGTCGTACTTCTGGCGGGCCTTCTGTACGTCGTCCATGCGCCGCTCGGTCCAGGTCGCGAGGGCCTTGACCTGGTCGGCGGCCTCGCGGCCGAGGTCGGTGAGGGAGTAGTCGACGCGGGGCGGGATGACCGGCTTGGCGTCGCGGTGCACCAGGCCGTCGCGCTCCAGGGTCTGGAGGGTCTGGCTCAGCATCTTCTCGCTGACGCGGCTGACCTCGCCGATGGCGCGGCGCAGCTCGCTGAAGCGGTACGAGCGCTCCGCGAGGGCGATCAGGATCAGCACGCCCCAGCGGCTCGTGACGTGCTCGAGGACCAGGCGGTAGGGGCACATCTCCTCGCCGCCACCACGCTTCCAGCTGCTTACGGACATACCAGTACCTTACTTCAAAGTGGGTACTTACGGATAGTTAGTGCCGGAGCTAGGGTGAGTGGCAGACCGCATCGAAGAGGAGATTTCAGACATGAGCATCGTCGTCACCGGAGCCACCGGGCACCTCGGCCGCCTCGTCATCGAGGGGCTGTTCGCCGCCGGGGTCCCCGCCGGGGAGGTCGCGGCCGTCGTACGCGACAAGGACAGGGCCGCCGACCTCGCCGAGCGCGGCGTCGAACTGCGCATAGCCGACTACAGCGCCCCCGAGACCCTGCGCGGCGCCTTCGCCGCGGGCGACCGCGTGCTGCTGATCTCCGGCAGCGAGGTCGGGCGGCGGGTGGCGCAGCACCGCGCGGTGATCGACGCGGCGCGCGAGGCGGGTGTGGCGCTCCTCGCCTACACGAGCATCCTCGGCGGGCCCGAGGCCGACTTCGACCTGGCGGCCGAGCACAAGGCGACCGAGCGGCTGATCGCCGACTCCGGTCTGCCGTACACCTTCCTGCGCAACGGCTGGTACCACGAGAACTACACCGAGCACCTGGCCCCGGTCCTCGAACACGGCGCCGTCGTCGCCTCCGCGGGCGAGGGCCGCGTCGCCTCCGCCTCGCGCGCCGACTACGCCGCGGCCGCCGTCGCGGTCCTGACCGGCGAGGGCCACGAGGGCAAGGCGTACGAGCTGAGCGGCGATGTCGCGTGGAGCATGGCCGAGTACGCGGCCGAGGTCGCCCGGCAGAGCGGCAAGGAGATCTCGTACGTGAACGTCCCCGCCGAGGAGCACCTCGCGGTGCTGACCGGCGCGGGCGTGCCCGAGCCGATGGCGGCGATCCTCGTCGACGTCGACGCGGCTGTCGGGCGGGGGCGCCTGGCGGGGACAAGCGGTGACCTCGCCCGGCTGATCGGGCGGCCGACCACGAGGATCGCGGACGCGATCGCTGCAGGGCTTCGCGCTTGTTCGCGCGGCTGATGTCATGAGTGTTCCGGGCATACGGGCATGACACGCGGGGGCTCTCGGCGTTACCTTCGGGGAGGCAGCGTCGGACTGTCGTGTGGCGAGGAGGGCCCGTGGAGAGCGGAGCAGCCGGACAGGCCAGGAGCGAGCAGCGCATAGGGTTGCTGAACGGCTTCGCGGCCTACGGGATGTGGGGCCTCGTCCCCCTTTTCTGGCCGCTCCTGAAACCGTCCGGGGCCGCCGAGATCCTCGCGCACCGGATGGCGTGGTCGCTCGTCGTGGTGGGCGTCGCGCTGCTCTTCGTACGGCGTTGGGGCTGGGCGCGCGAGCTGGTGCGCCAGCCTCGTCGGCTGGGCCTGGTGGCGGTCGCGGCGGCGGTCATCACCCTCAACTGGGGCGTCTACATCTGGTCCGTGAACAACGGCCACGTCGTCGAGGCCTCCCTCGGCTACTTCATCAATCCCCTGGTCACCATCGCGATAGGCGTGCTGCTGCTCGGCGAGCGGCTGCGGCCCGTGCAGTGGGCGGCCGTCGCCGTGGGGTTCGCGGCCGTCCTCGTGCTGGCCTTCGGCTACGGGCAGCCGCCGTGGATCTCGCTCTGCCTCGCCTTCTCCTTCGCGGTGTACGGCCTGGTGAAGAAGAAGGTCAACCTCAGCGGCCTTGAATCGCTCGCCGCCGAGACCGCCGTGCAGTTCCTGCCCGCCGTCGCCTTTCTGGTGTGGCTCGGCTCGCGAGGGGACCTCACGTTCGGCGCGGAGGGCGCCGGGCACGCGGCGCTGCTCGCCGCGACCGGCGTGGTGACCGCCGCTCCCCTGGTCTGCTTCGGCGCCGCGGCGATCCGGGTGCCGCTCTCCACGCTGGGGCTGCTCCAGTACCTCGCGCCCGTCTTCCAGTTCCTGCTCGGGATCCTGTACTTCCACGAGGCGATGCCGCCCGAGCGGTGGGCGGGCTTCGGGCTGGTGTGGCTGGCGCTGTCGCTGCTGACGTGGGACGCGCTGCGGACGGCCCGTCGCAACGCGGCCCGGCTGACCGCCGCGCGCCGTGCCGCGGAGGGCGCGTCGTCCGCCGCGTCCGCCTCGTCCGCCCCCTCTGCCCCGTCCGCCCCCTCTGTGGCTCCTGGCGAGCGGGAGCCCGCGACCTGATGCGGCCTAGGGCCTGTCTGACAATTCCCGGCGTCGCCCGGAGGGCGGCTTCGCGGCGTCAGGTGCGTGCTCTCGGCGTGCCGGGCGTAGGGCCTCGTACTGGACGTACTTGGCTCTGCGCCCGGTGCGGCG